>CAJJNP010000006.1 GCA_905193145.1 uncultured Odoribacter sp.
CAAACGTTGGAAATTTATCATATTAAATTAACTTTGGGCGAATTAATTATAATTTCAAACCAAAAGGGCAGAACCAGGATGTAAATGTAAGTTTGATAAATTTATGAAAGACTTGGCTTCTCACATGCTTGACGTTGTTCAAAATTCTGTCCGGACACGGGCAACCAAAATTGAAATCACAAAACTTAGAAAACATAAAAGCCTATTATCTTAATTATTAAAACGAACTATCGACCTATGGAAAAAATCAAATCACCGGCAGACTTAAAAAGAATAAAAGAAGAAGCACAGGCTAAAATAGAACTGCGCGAGAAAAGCGAGCATCCGGAACAAAGAATCCAAGTAAAAGTGGCGATGGGTACTTGCGGTATTGCTGCAGGCAGCAAAGCTACGATGGAATGCTTTCTGGAACAAGTAAAGCAAAATGGACTGGATGCTGTTGTCACTCAAACAGACTGTATGGGATACTGCGAAGAAGAACCTACTGTCGAAATTACCAAACCGGGCGAACAATCTACAGTGTTCAAAAAAGTGGATTGTACAAAAGTAAAGGAAATCGTGCAGAATTATTTAATGAAACATTGATACTAACACTACGCAACTAAATATTAATCCATATAAAACCAACGAATTTATGAGCTATAAAATGCACATTCTTGTGTGCGGAGGAACGGGATGCCGGGCTTCTGCCAGCAAGAATATCATTCATCAATTGCAAGAATGTCTGAAAGAAAGGGATTTAAACGAAGATGTACTGGTAATCGGTACCGGTTGTTTCGGTTTCTGCGAAAAAGGTCCTATCGTAAAAATCATACCAGACAATACGTTCTACGTACAAGTAAAACCTGAAGATGCTGCAGAAATTGTAGACGAACATATCATCAAGGGGAGAAAAGTGGAACGATTGCTATACAAAGACCCGGAAAAAAAAGAAGCCGTCAGTGATTCAAAACACATGAATTTCTATAAGAAACAGCTTCGAATTGCTTTACGGAACTGTGGATTTATCAATCCGGAAAATATAGAAGAATATATAGCACGCGATGGTTATGCTGCGCTTGCCAAATGTTTGACAGAGATGACACCCGAAACTGTCATTGACGAAATCAAACGTTCAGGCCTGAGAGGTCGAGGCGGTGGCGGATTCCCAACCGGCATGAAATGGGAGTTTGCACGTAAATATCAAAACGAACAAAAATATGTTGTCTGTAATGCAGACGAAGGAGATCCCGGAGCCTTTATGGATCGCTCCATCATGGAAGGTGACCCAAATTCAATCATTGAAGCAATGGCTATCTGCGGATATAGTATCGGTGCTAACAAAGGATTGGTATATATCCGTGCCGAATACCCGCTAGCTATCGAACGTCTGCGTATTGCCATCGAGCAAGCAGAGAAATATGGCCTTTTAGGAGATAATATATTAGGGACAAATTTCAGCTTCCATATTGAAATCCGCTATGGGGCCGGTGCTTTCGTCTGCGGTGAAGAAACCGCACTCATCCATTCGATGGAAGGGCACAGAGGCGAACCGACTACAAAACCTCCTTTCCCGGCAGAATCAGGCTATCTGAATAAACCGACAAATGTAAATAATGTGGAAACTCTTGCCAATATTCCAGCCATATTAAACAAAGGAGCGGAATGGTTTGCCGGTATCGGAACTGAACGCTCCAAAGGAACCAAGGTGTTTGCCCTTGCCGGTAAAATCAACAATGTCGGTCTGATTGAAGTGCCCATGGGTACCACGTTAAGAGAGGTGATATATGAAATCGGCGGGGGTATCAAAAACGGTAAAAAATTCAAGGCCGTACAAACCGGCGGTCCATCCGGAGGATGCCTGACAGAGAAACATCTAGATACTCCGATTGATTTTGACAATCTGCTTGCAGCCGGATCTATGATGGGTTCCGGCGGTATGATTGTCATGGACGAAGACGACTGCATGGTATCGGTTGCAAAATTTTATATGGAGTTTATCGTAGAAGAGTCGTGCGGTAAATGTTCTCCTTGTCGCATCGGAAATAAAAGACTGTTGGAAATTCTGACACGCATTACCGAAGGCAAAGGAACGATGGAGGACCTGGAAAATCTACGAACTTTGAGTCAGGTAATCAAGGATACCGCACTATGCGGACTGGGACAGACCTCCCCTAACCCGGTATTATCAACTCTGGATAATTTCTATGACGAGTATCTTGCACACATCCGCGATCACAAATGTCCGGCAGGACGTTGTAAAGCGTTGCTTTCATATTATATTGCCCCGCAAGTGTGCGTAGGTTGTACGCTCTGTGCACGTAATTGCCCGGTTGATGCAATACGTGGCGAACGCAAAGAACCGCACTTTATAGATACAACCAAGTGTATCAAATGTGGTGCCTGCAAGGAAAAATGTAAATTCAAAGCGATTGGAGTAAGATAACCATTAACTCGAAAATTATGCAAAAAATAACACTTCAGATAGACCATCATACAGTAGAGGTGGAAAAAGGGACTACCATACTGGAAGCAGCCCGACAGATTGGCATCAAAATCCCGTCGCTCTGCTATATGAATTTAAAAGATATGTGTATCACAAACCTGCCGGCATCCTGTCGTATCTGTGTTGTGGAAGTGGAAGGACGCCGTAATCTGGCTCCTGCCTGTGCTACACGCTGTGAAAATGGCATGAAAGTGAATACCAGCAACCTACGGGTATTAAATGCCCGCAAAACAGTCTTGGAATTGATTTTGTCTGACCATCCCAATGATTGCCTGGTGTGTCCCAAATCCGGCAACTGTGAATTACAAAGTCTGGCAGTAAGATTAAAAATACGCGAAATTCCTTTTACCGGTGAGCGCAATATGCTCCCTATTGAAACTTCACCATCCATCATACGCAACATGGATAAATGTATCTACTGTCGCCGTTGTGAAATGATGTGCAATGAAGTACAAACAGTTGGAGCTTTAGCTGCTGTAAACCGAGGTTTTGCCTCTACTATTTCGCCTGCATTCCATGAGTCGCTCGCCAATTCGGAATGTACATTTTGCGGTCAATGTGTCGCCGTATGTCCGGTTGGCGCACTGACAGAAGTAGACCACACGAACCGATTGTTGCGTGATTTAAACAACCCAAAGAAAACTGTCATTGTACAAACGGCTCCTGCTGTCCGAGCGGCCTTGGGCGAAGAATTCGGACTCAAACCGGGAACATCGGTTACCGGCAAAATGGTGGCTGCATTAAGACGATTAGGATTCAAACAGGTATTTGACACTGACTTTGCAGCAGATTTAACCATCATGGAAGAAGGCAGCGAACTACTTGACCGTCTGGAACGCTATTTAAAAGGAGACAAAGATGTACGATTGCCTATTCTGACATCCTGCTGTCCGGCATGGGTAAATTTCTTCGAGCACCAATTTCCAGATATGCTGGATATTCCATCTACAGCCCGTTCTCCGCAGCAAATGTTCGGTTCTATAGCCAAAACTTATTGGGCTGAGAAAATGAATATCCCTAGAGAAGATCTGATTGTCGTCTCAATCATGCCCTGTCTGGCCAAAAAATATGAGTGTGCGCGCGAAGAATTTTCAACCAATGGGGATCCGGATGTCAACTACTCACTTTCAACCCGCGAATTAGCTAGTCTGATCAAACGAGCCAATATTGACTTTAATGCATTGGAAGACGAAGATTTTGACCATCCTTTGGGACAATCCACCGGTGCCGGCGTAATTTTCGGTGCATCAGGAGGCGTAATGGAAGCAGCACTACGTACAGCATACGAACTATATACAGGAAAATCACTTGAAGAACTTGATTTTGAAGAAGTCAGAGGATTAGAAAGCATCAAACGAGCAACCATTGACCTTGGTGGCATCCAATTAAAAGTAGGAATTGCTCATGGTTTAGGGAACGCCCGCAGGCTGTTAAAAGAAATCAGAGAAGGTAAGTCAGAATTTCATGCAATAGAAATTATGGCATGCCCTGGCGGATGCATCGGCGGTGGAGGTCAACCTCTTCATCATGGGAATTCGGAACTTCTAAAAACTCGCAGTAAAGCTCTATACGAAGAAGATCAGGACAAACCATTACGAAAATCACACGAAAATCCTGACATCATCCGACTGTACGAAGATTTTCTTGGCAAACCCCTTAGCGAAAAAGCACACCACTTGTTACATACACACTATTTTCGTAAAGGATAACGCCAAGATTAAAACATAAAACATTGTAAATATATTACTTATGATTGATTTTAAAATTTCACAAGATAAAATGGACAAATTGCTGGCTATTTGCGAAGGACATGGCAATCAACCCGGCGAATTGATTAATATACTCCATAAAGCGCAGCATCTTTTCGGTTATTTACCACCCGAGGTACAACGTATTGTTGCCAAACAACTGGATATTCCTGTGTCAAAAGTATATGGCGTAGTCACCTTTTATTCATTTTTCAATATGACACCCAAAGGAGAGTATCCGATTTCCGTATGTATGGGTACGGCATGCTATGTACGTGGAGCAGAAAAAGTGTTGGATGAATTCAGAAGGTTACTGAATATCAATGTTGGAGAAACAACTCCCGACGGCAAGTTTTCCTTGTCCAGCCTCCGATGTGTTGGCGCCTGTGGCCTAGCCCCTGTGGTATTAATCGGCGAAAAAGTTTTCGGCCGTGTAGTACCCGGAGATGTTGAAAAAATATTGAAAGAATTAGAATAAAATCTCTTCACTTCATTTAAACAGCCTGGCAAAAATGCCAGGCTGTTTTCATTTGCAACTAAATACATCAATATTTCATGCCGTTATGTCAGCAAAAACTGACACATAAGAATCAAGATATAAATAAATCCGCCATTTTTACAAAAAAACATCCACTCTCGCCAATGGCACACCATTTGATAAAAGAATGATGTGTTTGAATCAATACATCAGACACAGAAACTTGAATAATAACAAATAAAAATATAACAATTATGGGAAAGATTATTGGAATCGACTTAGGTACTACCAACTCATGCGTTGCCGTAATGGAAGGTAACGAACCGGTAGTAATACCAAATAGCGAAGGTAGACGTACAACACCTTCTATCGTAGCATTTGTAGATAATGGAGAACGTAAAGTAGGTGATCCTGCAAAACGTCAAGCAATCACAAATCCTCACAAGACAATCTACTCTATCAAACGTTTCATGGGTGAAAATTTTGACCAGGTAGGTAGTGAGGTTAATCGTGTAGCTTATCAAGTTGTACGTGGTGATAACAATACTCCACGTGTTGTAATTGACAACCGTCAGTATTCTCCACAGGAAATTTCTGCAATGGTTCTTCAGAAAATGAAAAAAACAGCTGAAGATTATTTGGGACAGGAAGTATCAGAGGCTGTCATTACTGTTCCGGCATATTTTAATGATGCTCAACGTCAAGCAACTAAAGAAGCTGGTGAAATTGCAGGATTAACCGTGAAACGTATTATCAACGAACCGACAGCAGCTGCATTGGCATATGGTTTGGATAAAAAAACTCAAGATCAAAAAATTGCAGTATTTGACCTCGGTGGCGGTACATTTGATATCTCAATTTTGGAATTAGGTGACGGAGTATTTGAAGTAAAATCAACCAATGGAGATACTCACCTAGGAGGTGATGACTTTGATGATAAAATCATCAATTGGTTGGCAGATGAATTCCAGAAAGACGAAGGCGTTGACATCCGTAAAGACCCGATGGCACACCAGCGTTTGAAAGAGGCGGCAGAAAAGGCGAAAATAGAATTGTCTAGCTCTACCTCTACTGAGATTAATTTACCGTATATTTTCCCGGTTAACGGAATTCCAAAGCACTTGGTACGCACTTTGACTCGTGCTCAATTCGAACAGTTATGCTACGATTTGATTCAAGCAACCATTGAGCCTTGCCGCAAAGCGTTGAATGATGCAAATATGAAACCTTCAGATATTGATGAAGTAATTCTGGTTGGAGGTTCAACTCGTATCCCGGCTGTTCAGCAAAAGGTACAAGAGTTCTTCGGAAAAGCACCTTCAAAAGGCGTTAACCCGGATGAAGTTGTAGCCGTAGGTGCTGCAATTCAAGGTGGTGTATTGACAGGAGAAGTGAAGGATGTATTACTGCTTGATGTTACTCCATTGTCATTAGGAATTGAGACTTTAGGTGGTGTAATGACAAAATTAATTGAAGCCAATACAACCATTCCTACTAAAAAGTCTGAGGTATTCTCTACGGCTGCGGATAACCAACCTTCTGTAGAAATTCATATCTTGCAGGGCGAACGTCCAATGGCACGTGACAACAAGACAATTGGTCGTTTCCACTTAGACAGTATTCCACCAGCACCACGTGGTGTACCACAGATTGAAGTTACTTTCGATATTGATGCCAACGGTATTTTGAATGTATCTGCTAAAGATAAGGCAACCGGCAAAGAGCAGTCAATTCGTATTGAAGCTTCATCGGGTCTATCTGACGCTGAAATCAAGCGCATGAAAGACGAAGCTGCTGCTAATGCTGCTGCAGACCAACAGGAAAAAGAAAAGGTTGATACAATCAATAAGGCAGACTCTATGATTTTCCAAACTGAAAAACAGTTGAAAGAATTTGGAGATAAATTACCTGCTGACAAAAAGGCTCCGATTGAATCAGCTCTTCAAGAACTGAAAGACGCACATAAATCTCAAGACATTGCTCGCATCAATGCTGCCATTGATAAATTGAATAATGTATTCCAGGCTGCCTCGCAGGAAATGTATAACGCTCAAGCTCAACAACAGCAAGGAGCACAGAATCCTCAAGGTAATCCTAATGCCAATCAAGCTAACAATGGAAAAGATCAAGAAGTAACTGATGTAGACTTTGAGGAGGTCAAATAAGTAATTGAAATAGAATTAAATATAAAACAGTGTAGCTATAAAAGCTACACTGTTTTTTTATGCCCTATCATATAAATTGTTTTCATAAATAACAACTTGATTTATTTAATTATTATTATATATTTGCAAAAAACTAACTATAAAATTCAAAATAGACTTTGCTAAAGATTCTTTACTAACATACAAACTAAAAAAAATGAAATCACAAACTAAAAACATTTTGTCAGGAAGCGCCTGCATGTGCATTGTTACAGGTCTCTTTGGCTATATCGGCTATAAAATGGGTGTAGCTAATATGCTCAATACAATTATGAAAACAGCACATGATTTATTACTTAATACAGTATTTTACTTGATGGGTATTTGCGTTATTACAGGAGCTCTAGGCAGACTATTTGTAGAATTTAAAGTAGTCAATCTTATTGAGGCTTTACTCCGCCCTCTAATGAAACCACTTTTTAATCTTCCGGGAGTAGCCTCATTAGGTGCTGTTATGACATTTTTATCCGACAACCCTGCAATTATCTCATTAGCCCAAGACAAACGTTTCAGTAGTTATTTCAAAAAACACCAATACATTTCACTAACCAATTTTGGAACAGCATTTGGAATGGGGTTATTAGTTATTGTTTTCATGATAGGACAAGGATATACTTTTGAACCATTTATAGGTTTAATAGGAGCTTTCTGCGGCTGCATTGTATCCACTCGACTCATGCAATATTTTATATTAAAGTCTTACCCAGAATATGCTAATGAAAATGCTAACGAAGAAGAAAAAAATAATACAAATACAGAAAAAGATGAATCTCAGGGAATTTTTTTACGTATTCTAAATTCTCTACTTGATGGAGGCAAAGGTGGAGTAGAAGTCGGAATAGCCATTATCCCTGGTGTTTTAGTCATTTCATCACTTGTTATGATTCTTACTTTTGGCGCTCCGTTAGAAGGATATAACGGAGGTGCATATCAAGGTGTTGAATTATTACCCAACCTTGCACACAAAATAAACTTTCTATTTGAATGGTTGTTTGGTTTTACAGATCCACATTTAATTGCATTTCCAATTACAGCCTTAGGAGCAGTTGGTGCTGCATTAAGTTTAATACCGAACTTTGCTGCCGAAGGCTGGATTAATGGCAATGCAATTGCAGTATGTACAGCAATCGGAATGTGCTGGAGTGGTTATTTAAGTACACACACGGCTATGTTAGATTCTTTAGGTTATAGAGAATTGACCTCAAAAGCCATCGTTTCACATACAATCGGAGGTATTATCGCAGCTATCGTAGCTCACTGGATTTACTTATTAGTTATGTTCGTTTTCTAAAATCAATATAAATATGAACTTATAATTTGAATATCCTAAAAGAATAAAAAAGAGTCGTATCATTCTCAATAGAGTTTGATACGACCTTCTTAAGGGTTATAAAGAGGTCATTTTAATATGCCTTCACATTTTATTTCTGACGGAGTTTGGTCCTACCTTGACCTTTTTTCTTTTCAGCAAAACGCCCACGTTTACCACTGTCACTACGCTTCTTTTCTGCTCTCCATTTATTATTTGCGGTTGAATTACGACGTCCTCCCTTATTACTTTGTGAATTTCTATCTCGTCCATGTCCTTTATCTCGATTATAGCGATCTTTAATCTCTGTTAAAGTAAAAGGCAGACCATTAAAACTAACATTACGGAAATAAGAGATAAATCCATTCAGCCCCCGAATATCTACTTCAAATTTTGTATTATTATCAAAAATCCGTATACTTCCAATTTCTATTCCTTTACGTGGAGCATTTTCATTTATAATTGCCATTAAATCCCGAGGAGTAAAACCATCCTCACGCCCAACACTAACACTAAAGGTCGTATATTCACACTGTTCCTCATCGCCTCGAATTTTTCCCTTTTTACCATCACGTCCTTCATAATGCTCAGACTCAGGCAAGTTCAAATCCTCCACCATTGCATATTTCTTCAATAACTTACCAAATTCGTAAGATACCATTTTTTGTATCAATTCTTCTTTGGTCAACGCCTCAAATTTGGCAAATAAATCATGCTGATATTTATCCAACATTTCTTTAGGCTCCGCTGCTATTATTTTATCGGCGTAATAGAGTAGTTGAGCACGACAAATTTGTTCTCCTCCTGGAACCTCTCGATATTGAAATTTTTTCTTAATAATATTTTCTATCCGACGTAGTTTACCTTTTTCTTTAGAATTGATAATTGCAACAGAAATACCCTCACGCCCAGCACGTCCCGTACGTCCACTACGATGAGTATAACTCTCTACATCTTCCGGAAGATTATAATTAATAACATGAGTCAAATTATCAACATCCAATCCTCGAGCAGCAACATCCGTTGCCACCAATACCTTTAAGCGTTTTGCTCTAAAACGCTCCATAACTTCATCACGCTGAGTTTGACTTAAATCACCATGTAATGCATCGCAATCTATGCCTCCCTTCTGTAATTTCCGAGCAATATCTCTAGCATCTATCTTTGTACGCGTAAAAATAATTGCATACATATCAGGAGCACAATCTATCACACGATGCAACGTTTCATAACAATCCTTAGCCCGCACCAAATAGTACTCATGGGAAACTGTATCCGCACCTTGATTTTTTTTACCTGTAGATATTTCTTGAGGATGCTTCAAATAATTTTTTGCAATACGCTCCACTTCCCGCGGCATTGTTGCTGAAAAAAGATAAGTATTACGGGTTTCAGGAGTTTCATCCAAAATAAAATTAAGGTCTTCTTTAAACCCCATATTAAGCATTTCATCAGCCTCATCTAATACAACAGAACGAACATACTCAATATTTACAGCATTCCGCTTCAGCAAATCACATAACCGTCCAGGAGTAGCCACCAAGACTTGAGCCCCACGCTCCAAATCTTTAATCTGCCGTCGAATATCTGTTCCTCCATACACACACACAATTTTTATATCGGTACGATATTTAGAATAATTCTGCAAGTCCTTACCGATCTGTACACATAATTCTCTAGTCGGACTCAAAATCAAAACTTGTATTTCCGACAAAGAAGTGTCTAATTTTTGTAGTAACGGCAAACCAAAAGCAGCAGTCTTTCCTGTTCCTGTTTGTGCTAAAGCAACCAGATCATTTTCTTCACTCAAAATCACAGGAATCACTTTTTCCTGTATCGCACTTGGCACTTTAAAGCCTAAATCTTCAATACCTTTTAGGATCTCTCCTTCTAAACCTAATTCTTTAAATTTTTCCATTCATTTAATCACGCGATTTACATCGCTTTACTTGTTATGGCAACGATAGTTGCCCTTTTTTCGATTTTAATTAAATCTCAAATCCCTACGCTCAAAAGCTGCTGTATTCTCTAACTCCTTAATACGAGCTGCAGACAATCCTGGCTTTAAAAGCACTTCATCTTCTACTAATTTTATTCCTGGTTCTGTAGCGATACGTGCCCTTGGTTCATTCTCTAATTCTACAGCAGGAAAACCAGTAGCAATAATAGTTACAGAAATTGCATCACCTAAATTTATATCTGTCCCCACACCCCAAATAACGGCTGCATTATTACCCACTTTACGAATTATATGAGAAGTAATCTGAGTCATTTCATCCATTGTAATTTCATCCGTACCAGAAGTAATATTCAACAAAATATCTTTAGCACCAAGTATATCATTATTATTTAATAATGGACTTTCTAATGCTTCCGATATAGCACGAATTGCACGATCTGCCCCTGAAGCTTTTGCAGCCCCCATAATAGCAACTCCACTATCAGTCATAACTGTTTTTACATCTGCAAAGTCAACATTAATATAGCCTGGCAAAGTTATAATTTCAGCAATACCTTTAGCTGCTATATTTAATACATCATTTGCTTTAGCAAAAGCCTCTGTTATTGTATGCGATCCATAAATTGATTTTATTTTTTCATTATCAATAACAATCAAGCAATCCACATGCTCCTTCATTTTTTTTAGTCCTTCTCTTGCTTGCTCTAAACGCTTAGGACCTTCAAAGCGTGCTGGTACAGAAACAATACCCACGGTTAAAATTCCTAGATCTTTTGACAGACTAGCAATAACAGGAGCTGCACCGGTGCCTGTTCCTCCACCTAATGCTGCCGTTATAAATGCCATTTTGGTGTTTTTTCTCAAGAGAGTTTCGATATCTGCAAGACTTTCTTGAGCAGACTTTTCGCCTTTCTCAGGATTATTCCCTGCACCATGACCACCCGTCAACTCCTTGCCTAATTGTATTTTATATGGAATTGGACTATTTTGCAATGCCTGATAATCTGTATTACAGATAACAAAATCCACATCACATATTCCTTTATCATACATATACTCCACAGCATTCCCTCCTCCACCTCCGACACCTATTACTTTTATTATTGTTGGAGTCTTCTCATTCAGATTAAAATTTATAAATCCGTCACCCATGGCTATCTTGATTTATTTATTAACATACTTTTACTAGATTACTCTTCATCACTAAACAAAGTACCTAGCTTACGTTGCAACCAATTATCTGTATCAGGAGATTCATTCAAGCCTCTTTTAATTCTTTCAAAATTATTTGTACGACGTGCTGTTTCCCGATTTTGTTTGCGACGACGATCCTCTTCTTGTCGAGCTCGCTTTATACGAGCTTCCTCTTCCATTTTAGTAGAATCCATTGTATGCATCTCCAAGTCATCAGGCATTTGTTCTACAGGAAAATATGGTTTATGTGATGGTGGTGTTATATTTTCAACATATTCCCGTTTATCGCTAGAAGCAACACTTTTAGAACCACTTTGATTAAAACCTGTTGCAATAACAGCTACACGCAATTTATCTCCCAATGTAGAGTCCTTCCCTGACCCCCAAATCACATTAACACTCCGTCCCACTTTTTCTTGCAAAGTATCCGTAATCAGAGTAATTTCATCCATTGTCACTTCTTTATCACCATAAAGCATATTCAATAAAATATTAGAAGCACCTCGGATATCATTACTATTCAATAAAGGAGAAATTAAGGCTTTATTCAATGCCTCCATAGCACGGCCCTCTCCCTCTGCCTCTGCTGCTCCCATCAAAGCGACACCACTATCACGCATAACACTTTCAACATCTGCAAAATCAACATTTACATAACCTTTTACGGTTATAATTTCAGCTATACTTTTCGCAGCTATTGTTAAAACATTATCAGCAGTAGCAAAAGCATCTGATAATTTTAAATCTCCATATATTTCTCGTAATCGTTCATTAGCAATAATCAACAAGGCATCGACATACTGTTCCAACTCATCAATACCTTCCATTGCCTGTTCAATTTTGCGTTTACCTTCAAAACTGAATGGTACAGTTACAATACCTATCGTCAGTATTCCTAATTCGCGGGCTTGTTTTGCTATTTCTGGAGCCGCACCAGTTCCTGTACCTCCTCCCATTCCCGCAGTAATAAACACCATTCGAGTATTTCGCTGCAATATCGTTTTAATAAAGTCCATACTCTCAATTGCAGACAAACGTCCCCTCTCTGGCTGACAACCAGCACCTCGTCCCTCAGTCAATTCTTTACCAAGTTGTACTCTATTTTTTACCCTACTTTGGCGTAAAGCTTGTATATCCGTGTTACAAACAACAAATTCAACACCATGTATCCCTTGGTTAAACATATGATTCACAGCATTGCTTCCTCCTCCTCCAACACCGATTACCTTTATAATTGATTCTTCTTGAGATTGATCTGGTAAATCCAAGGAAATCATATCATCATCTATATCTATCATACTCAAAACGACAAAATATTAAAATTCTTTTAGTAGGCGACATACTTAAACTCCTAAAAATTTAGCAAATATGTTTTTCGTTTTCTTCCATACTCCTTCTTTGGGTTGCTCCTCTATCGGATGTTTGCAAAATAATAATCCTAATGCAACTAAATATTCCGGAGTCGACAAAATCTCATCTCTTGATGCCTGAATATTTTTTGCAATAGCCTTACCCACAGGATGCCCTGAAAAACGGTTTAACAATAAATCTAAATCCTGCAACCGACTTCCACCTCCAGTCAATAACACTTCATCATCAGGATTATCAAAGCCCCATTTTTGTAATAAAAACACCACTCCTTCCAATAATTCTTCAACACGACTTTGCACCACTGTAGCAAGATCCCTATTCTCAATAGTCAAGTTTGTATCCGGTATTTGTATTTTCCTATATTTACAAGAAGAACGCAAAGCCTGACCATATTCATGTTTCAATTTTCTTGCTTGTTGAGCATTGATAGCAAATGCTAACATGATATCCTTATCTATAGTGCGAGTCCCTAATGGAAGGCGAGCTTCATACTCCATCATCCCATCTCTAAACAACTCGACATTAATACCGGATGCACCTAAATCAACTAAAGCAAAATCTTTAGCATTAACCACATCTAAAGCCTCCATATAAGCTTTAGCTGTAGAATAAAAAAATACATTGCCAATATTATATCCGTCAAACAAAGAAGTGACTTCATCCAAATACTCTCCACTAGCAAGGTACACTTGAAAGGTTGCTTCTAAATGTCTACCGATACGACCAATGGGATCCGCCATCAACTCTCCCCTATCAATGGAATATGCAACGGGTATCATATCTACCAATTCGTCACTTTCTCTTTTCATGTCTTCTCGGCAATATTGTAAAGCTGAAACCAAATCAACAATATCAACACTTTTTTTCTGAACAGGAACAGTCACCCTATGCTCAAATATTCTCAATATTTCCGATGATAATGCAATATTCAATACATCAACCTCACGTTCTCGTACCAATTCTGACATTAAAACATGTATGCAATCACGAACTTTATCCAAATCATTTATTATTCCACGCTCGATTCCTTGAGATGCCACAGTTTTAATACCCAACAAACGGCATGCGCGACCTTCAACTGAAGCCAGCGCCAAAACCATTTTTTCAGCTCCTATATCTAAAGATGCAGTAACCATAAGCTGCCTAATTATTTTGATAAAAATTTATCGTTTCACACAAACAACTTGATTATCAAATTTCAAGTTGACTTCCTTGTAAACATTCCATCCTTTCAAAGTTATGCCTTTTTGAAGAAATAATCGCAAATTCTCCATCTTTTTATCCACATTTTCTAATCTCCCCAAAACTATCCGAAAATTACCGACTTTTGGAATTAAATTAACTTCATCTGTTCCAGTAACAACTATCTGTTCTATCAAAGCATTCCAAAACCGATCATTCTTTAAGGTCATTACAAAAGGATATAATTCATTACATGCAAACTTCTTAGAAATATTGCCTGTGGCAACCATCACACGAGAAGTATATTTTCTAGATAATGGCATTACTTTCCCATCCTCATCCACATAATATCCCTCACCAGACATAATTCGCAATACAGGCATCCGTTGTTTGATATCTATATGAAAATAACCATCCAAACTATAGTAAACCTGAGCAGATTTAATAACCGGGTATCTGCTCAGTACCTGTTCCATACTATCCTTGTCTATTGTAACTACATTAACATTATTCAGATCTCCATAATGACGCTTAATCACTTTCTGCACATCCTCTTCCTCTACAAACGCATTTTCCTCTGTATCGTCAACGATAACTTGCACGCCTCTGCAGGTTACCTCTTCCAACTTCATGCTTGCAAAGGTAAGCACAATTATCAGGTATGCAAATAAACAGACAGATAATATATAAGGTAATGCTTTTTTCATAAACCTCTCTCTATATCTTTGTTAGATATTTTTACATCTTAGTATTTCTGTTATTCTACTTACCAAACGGTCTATATCTCCCGCACCCATTGTTATAACAATATCATCCTGAAAATCTTGTTCTAACCATGATAAAATCTCTTCTTTACTCTTTATTGTTCCTGATACCGTTAGATTATCGCATATCATTTGTGAAGTCACCCCAGGTATAGGCAATTCCCGCGCAGGATAAATATCTAACAACAATACGTTATCTGCCAAACTTAAACTACGGGCAAAATCCAAATAAAAATCTTTAGTCCGCGAATAAAGATGTGGTTGAAAAATAACATTTACTTTTTTATTCGGCCATATTTCTCTAACAGAACGCAATGTAGCCTCAATCTCTTTAGGATGGTGGGCATAATCATCAATATAAATGACACTTGTATTATTCACATGAATATTAAATCGCCTTGCTACACCCCTAAAATCAGGTAATGCCCTACGAATTTCTTCAAGACTCACTCCTGCTTCCAATGCTAAAGCAATAGCAATCGTCGCATTTTCAACATTTAACCGCCCCGGTACACCCAATTTTAAATTTTTAATTTCAACACCCCGGCCATAATAATCAAATATATAAAGCCCATTGTCGACGCGCAAATTTTCAGCTCGACACATCGCATCTGTTTCTACTCCATAATATAAAGCTCTATCTATGTCTGGCAACACAAGCCCCTGTTTTAAAAACAACACTCCTGTCGGAGAAACCAACTGTGCAAAACTTTTAAATGCCTCAGTCAAATTAGCTTTATTTTGATAGATATCCAAATGGTCTTCATCTATGGAAGTAATTGCCGCCAAAGTGGGACTTAAATGCAAAAATGAACGGTCAAATTCATCTGCCTCTATCACAATATAAGAAGAATGAGCATCAAGTAATAAATTCGTCCCAAAGTTAGCAGATATTCCACCCAAAAAAGCATTACAACCAATTTCTGAGCGCTGCAATAAAAAAGCAGTCATCGTTGATATCGTTGTCTTTCCATGTGTACCAGCTACACAAATTGCTTTTCCTTGACGCGAAATCATTCCCAAAACTTCTGCCCTTTTATGTAGTGTAAACCCCATTTCGCGGAAAAAAGACATTTGTTGATTATTATCAGGCACTGCTGGAGTATAAACTAATAATGTCTTATGTTTATCCTGAAACTCAGAAGGAATTGCTTCATTTATATCATCGTAATTGATTTCTATTCCTTCCTCCATCTGCATCTTTTGTGTTAGCGCCGATGGGGTACGATCATATCCTCCTACCCGATACCCTACAGCCTTAAAATAACGAGCAAGAGCACTCATCCCAATCCCTCCTATACCAAGGAAATATACATTTTTTATCCTTTCATCTATAATATGTGTCATACCTACTCCTATTATTTACTGGTATTTATAACATCTAAAATCTCTCTGGCAATTTTTACATCTGAATCATGAACGGCCATTTTACTGATTTGTTTCCGTAAATTCTGCATTTTTGTTTCGTCAGCTAATAATGAAAACAATGTGTCACCAAATTTTTCCTCTGCTTCTACATCCCGCAACATAATAGCAGCACCTTTATCCACTAATGCCATAGCATTTTTAGTCTGGTGATCTTCTGCCACATTAGGGGAAGGCACCAATATTGCAGCTTTCTCTAACAAACATAATTCAGAAATAGTACCTGCACCTGCACGAGCTACAACTATATCCGCACATGCATATGCCAAGTCCATCCTCTTCAAAAAAGCTGTTAGACAAATATTCTTAGGTAAAACTTCATGCAACTCTTTACTCAAATCATTATAATAATAACTACCGCACTGCCATAGAATCTGTACATTATCCCAACCTGCAATGGTGCTAATATGTTTCTTAACAGCTTTATTTAAAGTTCCTGCCCCCAAACTTCCGCCAGTCACTAAAATCGTTTTTTTCATCGGATCCAAACCATAAAGTTGCATTCCTTCTTCTCGCTTATTCTGAACTTGCAATAAATCTTTTCTTACAGGATTCCCTGTAAATACGATTTTACTCTTATCAAAAAAACGCTCCATCCCATCATAAGCAACACATATTCGACAAGCATATCTAGACAATAGCTTATTGGTCACACCCGCATAAGAATTTTGCTCCTGCAATATCAAAGGCACTCCTGCTTTTGCTGCCACTCTCCCGATAGGACCACTTGCATAACCTCCAACTCCGACCACTGCATCCGGTTTAAAATCCTGCAAAATACGCTTTGCCTTACGTAAACTTTTCCACAAATTAATCAGCACCTTTATATTCTCCAATGTAAGCTTTCGCTGCAACCCTCTCACAGGTAATCCCACAATCCGATAGCCAGCCTCCGGCACCTTTTCCATTTCCATTTTCCCCTCTGCACCGACAAATAATATCTCTACATCTGGCAACAAACGCTTCAAAGCATTTGCTATTGACAAAGCTGGAAATATATGCCCCCCCGTACCTCCTCCACTGACAATAATTCGCTTCATATCTTTAAATATTTAACTTTTCAACATTTTCCATTTATGCCCTACTTCTTCTTCCTCTTCTATTTAATTCTTGCAATACTTCCCGTCCTTCATCTTGCAATTGTTTCTCCAAATCCGGTAAGCCATTTTCACCTATCTCTTCAAAATTTTCTTCTAAAAATTCATCTTCATTCTTCTCTTTCTGCCGAGATGGACGGTGTACAGCAGCCTCCTCCGTAGTATAATTTTGTACATTTCCTCTCCCATCAAACTTTTTAAAATCACCTACTTTCGCTCTATACTGTTTTTTAACACTCTCTTCAGCCAAACCTTCTGGAGAATAATCATAAGCAATATTTAATATAATACCCAAAGCTGCCAATACAAACCACAATGATGTTCCACCCATACTAACCAACGGAAGAGTTTGTCCTGTAACAGGCATAGCCCCTACATTTACAGCCATGTGAAACATCGCCTGCAATACAATAGAAAATCCAAGACCAATAACTACTAAGGCCGGGAATATTTCAGGTCCACCACACTCATTTTGCTGCTCTGTTTTCAAGGTTTTATGAGCAATCACTCCAACTCTAAACAAAATAATAGTATAGAGCAGAAATATAAATATTCCCCCTACTAAACCATACTCTTCAATAATAATAGCATAAATAAAATCAGAATATGGATGAGGCAAAAAATTTCGCTGTATGCTATTACCGGGGCCACATCCAGTCATTCCTCCTTTTGCAACAGCAATATGAGCCTGATCTGACTGATAATTATAATTTTTCCCTTTATCTGTATCTCGATCTTTATCCACCCATGCGACTAAACGACCGACAATTGTTCCTATACGCCCCGCTTTTTGAACAGCAGGAAAGGTTACTCCTAGCATTATCACAAGAACCAAAGCACCAACACCGATACCCATCCATTTTAACAATAATAAGCTTCGGACTCTCCCCACCCAACACATCAGTAAACAAACTAAAGAAACCAACACTGAAGTCGAAAAATTATCCAAAAAAATCAGAAAAACAACCACAAGAGGAGCCCAAAAAAACTTGAGAACTTCTGAAGAACATTTATCTGTCTCTTGATGTTTAGAAAGTAATTTTGCAGAAAATAATACGACGGCAATCTTTGCAATTTCAGAAGGTTGAAAGGTTATACCTATAATAGGAATCCTCAACCACCGACCAGCCCCATTAATGTTTTCACCTCCAAATGCAGCCAAAGCAACTAAACCGGCTGCAATAATAAGAATAAGCCCCACATGTTCATATAGCAATCGCCATGAAAAAAATCTCATTACCCACATAATTCCGAGACCAGAAAGACTCAACCCCAATTGCTTAAAGAAATAATGCCAAGTATTACCATCCTGCTCATAATATGCCAACCTGCCTGTTGATGAAAAAATCACCAAGAGTGAGGTAAGCATTAAAAGAATGATTACACTCAACAAAATAATATCCCCTTTTAATAATCTTTTAGCAAAATCTTTCATACACGCTGTTCATTCAAAGTTTCCGAACTGCCTCTTTAAACAATCGACCTCTATCCTCGTAATTCTTGAATAAATCAAAACTTGCACAGCAAGGAGACAACAACACTGTATCTCCCGGTTTTGCCCATTGCTGAACTGCCTTCATCGCATCATCTAAACTCGCAGTATCAACCACTTCACATAATGGGCTAAATTCCTGCACTAATTTATGATTATCCAACCCCATACAAACCAAAACCTTCACCTTCTCGCGCACCAAGTCAAACAAGACACTGTAATCATTTCCTTTATCCGTTCCTCCTGCAATCCACACAACTGATCCTGTCATACTATCAAGAGCATACCAAGCAGAATCAACATTTGTAGCTTTAGAATCATTAATATAGGTTACACCATCTTTCGTCATAACTGTTTCCAGACGATGCTCTACCTGAGGAAAAGTTTTCAATCCGTCAACTATCTGCTCGTCACTCAAATCCATTTGCATACATGCTAAAATAGCAGCCATTGCATTATAAACATTATGCCGTCCTTTGATTGTTATATCATTTTTATTTATTTGGAATTTCCTGTCATTTAAAATAACTTTTATCCAATCTCCGTCCATCCAGGCAGCACAATTTTCACTTTGCTCCCCATATGTAAAACCGACACATTTAGGCTCGGTTGACAATGTTTTCAGTTTAGTAACAAGGGCGTCACTATCTTTTCCATAAATAAATAGATCTTCTGCACGCATATTATTCAATATACGAAACTTGGAATTTATATAATTCTCAAATTTATGGTCATAACGATCCAAGTGATCTGGTGTGATATTTGTCAACACGGCAATATCTGCTCTAAAACGGAACATTCCATCCAACTGAAAACTTGACAATTCTACAACATACACCTCATGAGCATTCTCTGCCACTTGAGCTGCCAGACTGCGTCCGACATTTCCTGCCAATCCCACATCTAGTCCCGCACGACTTAAAATATGGTGAGTCAATAAAGTTGTTGTCGTCTTCCCATTACTCCCCGTTATACAAATATGCTTGGCAGAAGAATGACGCCCCGCAAATTCAATTTCAGAAATAACCTCGATACCTTCTTCACGCAAACGTACAATCATTGGTACTGTGTCCGGTATTCCAGGACTTTTCACTACAATATCCGCATCAAAAATTCGTTTTTCTGTATGCCCACCTTCCTCAAAATCAAAACCTCCTTCTCTCAATATATTTCTATACGAGTCAGCTAACGTTCCTTTATCTGACAAAAACACTTCATAACCTAATTTACGCCCTAACAAAGCAGCACCGACCCCACTTTCTCCACCTCCCAAAATCACAAGTTTCATAATATACCGGATTTATCTTATTTTTAAAGTAACAATCGTAATCACAGCTAAAATTATTCCAACAATCCAAAAACGAGTTACAATTTTGGGTTCTGGAATTCCCTTCTTTTGGAAATGATGATGCAAAGGAGACATCAAAAAAATCCGACGTCCTTCTCCATATTTCCGTTTCGTATATTTAAAATAACTCACCTGCATGACAACTGATAGATTTTCCATCAAGAAAATTCCACACAAGATAGGTATCAACAACTCCTTATGAATAATAATTGCAAACACGGCAATAATTCCACCTAAAGATAAACTTCCCGTATCTCCCATAAACACTTGAGCCGGATAAGAATTATACCATAAGAAACCAATAGTAGCTCCAATAAAAGCAGATATAAATACAACCAATTCCCCTGAATGAGGGATATACATAATATTCAAATAATCTGCATACACCATATTTCCTGATACATATGCCAAAATGCCCAATGTAGCACCGATAATAGCTGACGTTCCTGTTGCCAACCCATCTACCCCATCGGTCAAATTTGCTCCATTAGATACGGCTGTAATAATAAAAATAGTGACTATAACAAAAAGAATCCAACCTAATGTCTCTGCATGTTTTCCTGCACATGAAGTAAACCAAGCATAATCCATTTCATTATTCTTAAAAAATGGAATAGTCGTTTTAGTGGATTTTATATCTTTTGTAACCATCTGCTGTTTCGTTTCATTTGCAAAACCCTCATCTACAATACTAGTAGTAACTCCAAGTTCTGTAGGCTTTGCCACTTCCCGAATAACCACATCATCACTCACATAAAGAGTCAAACCTACAATTAATCCCAATCCGACCTGCCCTATCACTTTAAAACGCCCTTTTAATCCCTCCTTATGCTTTCGGAACACCTTTATATAATCATCAGCAAAACCGATTAATCCCAACCAGATTGTTGATATAATCATCAGTTGGATATAAATATTGTCCAAACGAGCAAACAATATGACCGGAATTAATATTGCTAACAAAATAATCACCCCGCCCATCGTAGGAGTACCTTTTTTTTCCATTTGTCCCTCTAGACCTAAGTCACGGATTTCTTCTCCGATTTGCTGTCTCTGCAACAAACGGATAACGCGTTTCCCCACAACCGTCGCTATAATCAAAGATAATATAATAGCACAACCTGATCGGAAGGTAATATATTGAAATATACCTGCACCAGGCAAATCCAAACTTTCCAAATACTGAAATAAATGGTATAACATAAGCTAATACTATTAATTATTACAAATGGCTAAAAACCTCATGAACCACTTCTTTGTCATCAAAATGATACTTCACTCCTTTAATTTCCTGATAATTCTCATGACCTTTACCTGCAATCAATACTATATCCCCCGGTTTAGCCAAACCAATGGCAAAACCAATTGCTTCCCGACGGTCGGTAATTGCATTAACACGATCTTTATCCTCAAGCCTAACTCCCACTAACATGTCGTCTATAATACTTTCAGGAACCTCACTTCTCGGATTGTCAGAAGTCAATACCACCCGATCACTGTAGCGACAGGCTGCTTCTGCCATCTCCGGACGTTTCGTTTTATCTCTATCGCCTCCGGCACCGACAACTGTAATCACAATATTCCCCTTTTTCACCACCCCCCTGATTGTTGACAATACATTCTCCAATGCATCCGGAGTATGCGCATAATCCACCACAGCCATCACACCATTATCTGCTAGCAACGTTTCAAAACGTCCGGACACAGGAATCAACATACTAATATATTTCAGTATATCCTCTTTAGCAAATCCTAATAAACACGATGCTGCATAAACAGCTAAGATATTATAAGCATTAAAATCTCCCGTAAATTTAGTCCATACTTCCACTCCATCCAGTTTCAGCAACATCCCATCCAAATGCTTTTCTATAATCTTGCAATTGAAATCTGCTAAACTGCGGCATGAATAAACAAACTTACGAGCTATCGTATTTTGCAACATCACCATCCCATTCTTATCATCCCCATTTGTCAATGCAAAAGCATGTGCAGGCATACCATCAAAAAAAGCTTTTTTGGCTTCAATATAGGCTCTAAATGTTTTATGATAATCCAAATGATCATGTGTAATGTTCGAGAATATTGCACCATCGAAATCCAAACCGGCAATACGTTTTTGATGAATAGAATGCGAACTCACCTCCATAAAACAATATTTACATCCGGCTTCCACCATCTGATACATATATTCATTGATAGACAACGCATCAGGCGTAGTATGGGTAGAGGCGATTTTATCATCTCCAATATAATTACAGACTGTTGATAACAACCCGGCTTTATAACCCGCTAAACGAGCCATTTCATAAAGCAACGTCGCTGTTGTTGTTTTACCATTTGTCCCTGTAACTCCGACTAACTTCATTTTTAAAGAAGGACGCCCGTAATAATTGGAAGCAATGTTTCCCAAAGCCTCCGATGAATCTTCAACCACAATATAAGTCACATTGTCAGACATCTCTTGTGGCAACTCTTCACACACCACTGCGCAACATCCTGCCCCAATAGCCTTACTGATAAAGGCATGTCCATCAACATTTACGCCACGCTGAGCTACAAACAAATCGCCGGATTCAACTTTTCTTGAATCAAAATGCACATGCAAAACCTCTTTATCCATATCTCCACATACAGACCTCACACGCACATCAGCCAATAATTCATTTAATTTCTTCATATCATTATACGGTTTCCACCGCCTCTCTATTTATCATTTTGTCATCTTAATTCAATATGTATATAACTTCCCCTAGGCACATCTTTCCCCGGCTGTAATGACTGAGCCTGCACCATTCCTGCTCCGACCACACCTACTTTCAATCCGGAATTTTCCAATAGAAACAAGGCATCACGTAATCCCATTCCCTTTACATTAGGCACTGTCGTAAAATTAACCGTCCTCGGTTTTACCACAATATTTTCCCCCTCATTACTTGCTGTAACCACCCAATCTGTTTCCTCCACCTCACTCCAACCATCTACATCCATATCTAACTCATCCAAAATCACTTTAAAATCTTCCTTTAATCCATTTTTACATATAGGCAAAGATTTATCAACCTCATATTCCGGTTCTCCATATTGTACATAAGCCATCGAGTATACCTTATCTGCAATCTCTCGAAAAACAGGGGCAGAAACCGTTGTTGCATAATATCCATTACGAGGATTATCAATCACAATTATACATGAATACAATGGCTTATCTGCTGGGAAATACCCAACAAAACTAGCGCGATAACTCTTAGGAATATAACCTCCACCATTAGTTCTTGCAATACGCGAAGTTCCTGTTTTACCGGCAATCCTGTATTTTGTCGTATAAATATTCCTAGCGGTTCCATTTTCTACGACCCCTTCAAGCATTCTCCTAATTCCTGCAAGACTCTTGCGGCTACAGATACGTCCTCCAACTTCTTCTGTATCAAAAGATGCTACTACTTGTCCATGACTACGCACCTCTTTCACCAACCGAGGACGCATCCGTTGTCCATCGTTTGCTATAGCATTATAAAAAGCCAATATCTGTAATGGGGTCAATTTCGATTCATAGCCAAAAGCCATCCATGGCAAACTGATACCAGACCAACTACCATCATCAGAAGGGTATTTTATAAAAGGCTCAGCCTCTCCCGGGAGACAAATACCTGTTTTCTTATTTAATCCCATAGAATACCAGCGATCAACAAACTTTTTTGGTCGATCCTTATAATTATCATACACCAATTTAGCTATTCCATTGGCAGATTTTTCCAACATTTGCTGTACAGTCACTTTACCTAATCCCCCATGAGCCTCACTCAATTGTGTTTTCTTAAAAAGATATTTGCCAGTCTGTCCCAAATCTATCGTATCATCTGGAGTTACAATCCCATCTTCCAACAAAGCAATAAACGAAGCTGCTTTAATAACAGAACCCGGCTCTCCGGCATTGCTAATTGCAAAATTCTGAGACTCAACATACTGACCATCAGCTCCTTTAGCCATATTGGCTATGGCTTTAATATCTCCCGTCTTCACCTCCATCAATATAGCCGAACCATGCGTGGCATTACTCTTTTCCAATTGCTTTTTCAACGCATGCTGCACAATATCCTGATAATCCACATCTATTGTTGTTACAATATCATGTCCATCAATAGGTTCCCGTTCCGGTAACACCATCCATGTACCCGACATCATCCGTTTGATACCTTGCCCTTCCTCTCCCTTCAATTCATTTTCAAAAGCGGCCTCCAAACCAACTCGTCCCTCCCGTATACCTGAAGCAGATTCATTCAAATATCCTATAGTACGCACGGCTAAGTTCACATGAGGTTGTAAGCGTTTATTAAATACTTCCACCTTCAATCCACCCTTATTTTTTCCTAAACGGAAAATAGGGAACTGTCTGATTATCTTCAATTCCGTATGATTAACCCTACGTTTGTTTATCAGCAAATGCCGATTGGGATGCTTGGCACTTCTTGCTCTCGTCAATTTATCCTTATAAAAGCTCTTGCTTCCATCCTTGAAAAACTTTGATAAACAATATGCCAAGCTATCAATATTAGCTTGAAAAATCTCTTTTTTTACAGCAATAGGGTCAAAACGTATTTCATAAAATGGCACAGATGTCGCTAATATACGACCATCATCAGCACAAATATCACCACGATTAGGAGCAAGACTTACCGGCTTTGACGGCACATTGGCAGAAGCCATACTACGCCACTTGCTACCCTCAACAGTCATCACATACATAGCTCGCCCCAAAATCAAAAAACCACAAACAATGACTATTCCAAGGTACACCCCTATGGTTCTATAATTTATATCATCTTTAGCCTTCATGACCAACTCGTCATTTATACAATTTTACCGGTGGTTCCTTACTCTCCTCCAACGTCAACCCTTCTTCCTTTATACGCTTAATCACCTCCGACTGTTTTCTAATAAACATCAAATCAGCCGCAGCTGTAATAGATTCAAAACGCAAATCACGCACTTCACTTTCTAATAAGTTACGTTCTCTATGTAATTTTTCCATAGAATAACCATTCGATATATACCAAACACCCAACACTGTTACAAACAAAACAAACCAACCATTCCGTTTAAACTTATCTGCAACAATTCTCCCTTCCAACAATTCTTTCAAAGAATTCCCGGTTTTTTCGTCTTTTATAGCATCAGTATTTTCTCTATCTTGTGCGCTATGATCCATCATTTCGAACTATGACATTTTCTTTGCAATTCTCAATTTAGCACTTCTCGCCCGTGGATTATCGGCTATTTCCTCCTCAGACGGCACAATAACCTTGCGATTCACCAATTCAAAATTATGGTTAATATGACCAAACAACACATCTTTATCTACTCTACCTTCCACATTACCCGATTTCAGAAAATTTTTAACAATACGATCTTCCAAAGAATGATAAGTGATAACCACCAATCTACCACCGGGCTTCAACACCTCCATTGCCTGCTCCATCATATCCTTCAAAGCATCCAATTCTCCATTCACCTCAATTCTTAAAGCTTGATACACCTTAGCCAAATATTTCTTTTCCTTCATCTTAGGAATACAAGATTCTATTGCCTGATAAAACTCTTCTGAAGTATGCAGTTCCTGAACGCTCCTTGCTTTCACAATCATATCCACCAACCGTTTAGCATTCTCCACCTCTCCATAATTTTTGAATATAGATACCAACTGTTCAGCAGTATAACTATTCAACACCTCTGCTGCTGTCAACTTACTGCGCCGGTTCATTCTCATATCCAACTCAGCATCAAACCGAAAAGAAAAACCTCGCTCAGCCTCATCAAATTCATGAGAAGATACTCCCAAATCAGCTAAAATTCCATCTGCTGTTTCATAGCCATAATACCGCAAAAAATTTTGCAAATACCGGAAATTATGATTTACAAAAATAAAACGGTCATCATCTGGCACATTTGCTAAAGCATCTTCATCTTGGTCAAAGCCTAACAGACATCCTTCAGCATCCAAACGTCTTAGAATCTCACGTGAATGCCCCCCACCCCCAAAAGTCAAATCCAGATATACTCCTCCCGGCTGAAGATCCAATCCATCTACAGACTCATTCAATAAAACTGGTATATGATATTCCGACATAATTATTCCGATTTTCCAAATCCAATATTTCAATTCTCAAATATTTCCTCTGCCAAATCACTCAATTCCTCTGACGTTACAGCAACACGGTCATACTCCTCAACCTCCCACAATTGAATCATTTTATCTTGGCCAGCAAATACCATTTCTTTATCTATCCCGACCTCATCCAATAACCTTCTCGGCAAAAGAATACGACCATTCGCATCCATTTCCACTTCTAAAGTTCCCCGACAAAACTCCCGCATAAAAGCAACATGCTTAGCATTAAATAAATTCAATTTAGCCCTTATTCCTGCCAGCATACGCTCCCATTCATCTATTGGATACATGTCAATACACTTTTCGAAGACACTTCTACGCAATACGAACACAGAAAGACCGGCAGCCATCATCTGCTTCCGAAAAGATGCAGGGACAACTACACGACACTTATTATCCATCTTGCCTGTATAATCTCCAATAAAGGTACACATATTAACTTCCTATCTTATATCATCCTAATAGAATCAACTAACAACAAACACATCTACAATCACTTACCCAAACATCCACTCTTTAAAACAACCATTTGATTCGATGATGTAAAATTAAGAAAAATATTTCCCACTTTCAACCACTTTACCCCACTTTATCTCAAATTAATTTATCATCCATATTCTTTCCCCTATCACGCTTAGCCTATCACAACTTAAACTGGTCCGAAGGATACTGGAAAATTCTTAGATTAAACAAAGGCAATACAGCAAACAGATGGTCAAATAAATCAGACTGCACCTTTTCATATTCAACCCAAGCCTGCCGCGCAGAAAAACAATAAATTTCCAAAGGCACACCTGTTGGGCCAGGTTGCAACTGACGAACCATATGCGTCATATCTTGTGCAATGTCTGGATTTTGAGCTATCCACGCTTCCATATACTCTCGAAAAATACCGATATTGGTCAACTGCTGCTTATCTAAAGGTGTCTCCAAAACATTATTCTTCCGCTCCAGCTCACTCAACTTAGATTTTATATACTCCTTTAATAAATTCGACTTTTTCAACGCTTCCAATTCACCATCACTCAAATAATGAACAGATTGAACATCAATATTAACCGAACGTTTTATCCGTCTTCCATTCGACTCCTGCATTCCCCTCCAATTCGTAAACGACTCAGACACCATTTTATAAGTTGGAATTGTAGATATCGTCTTATCCCAATTCTGCACCTTAACCGTTGTCAAACTTATCTCTCTCACCTCGCCGTCAGCATTCGCAGAAGGCATAACAATCCAGTCCCCTATCGTCACCATTTTATTAACAATCAACTGGACTCCGGCAACAAAGCCCAATATTGCATCCTTAAATATCAACATCAGAACTGCAGCAAAAGCACTAAGCCCCACCAACAGACTCTGTGGATCTTTATCCAAGATGATGCTAAACGAAATAATAAATACAACACTATATACAAATATTTTAATTACCTGTACAAACACTTTAATAGGACGATTCTTAGACACCGGGTAACTGTCATATATCCGATTTGCCCCATCCAACACGGCAGATATCAGAAGAGCAACCGCCAATGCACTCCAAATATTAATCACTTTATAAAACAAAGCACCATACACCCAACCGAACAAATCCGAAACAACCCTGACAACAATCGGCACCACCAACAAGGCAAAATAATTAAAAAAACGCCTGTCAAACATATAATCATCCCAATGAGTAGAGGTCTTTCCCGCCAAATGGACAATCACCTTGGATAACCATTTTTTAGCCACCCAATACACAATCCATGCTATCAGACCCATCACAAGCAAACGTCCACCAGACGTCAAAACATCCGACACCCAAGCCGTGCGAACGCCCAAATACTGCAGAACTTCATTCATATTTACATCTCCCATAACCCTTAGTTTAATATCATTAGTACAACACAAATATACTACATAAAAAAGCATTTTATATTACAGACAGCACAGGATATCAAAAAAAAAGGTACTTTTGCACACAATGAAAATTCAACATAGAAACATATACAAGCTCACACAAGGAATGATTTTCGCCCCATCCCAATGCTGGCGTGAAATTCAGAACAAACACACTGATACAAAGGCTATCACACGCAATTACTTTGTACCGGTTATTACTTTATGCTCGATCCTCTATTTTCCTATCAATCTATTGAACAACCCACTGCTACAAGCCTTCGGACTAGCTATTATAAACTTTGCATCCTCTATAATAGGTCTCAGACTTGCCTATTGGCTTATCCGGGAATTTTTATGCAACAAACTAAACTGCCATGCTGCAACAGCCTTCAATCTCACCATCTACAGTGCGACGGTCTTTTTATTATTCCACAGTTTGGGAGCAGCATTCGGCAACTTATTTATAGGACAACTATTGACTCTTTGCAGCTTTATTTTTATCCGGACATTATATAATGGAATCAATACATTGCTTGACATCCCTACAAATCAAAAAACGAACACATTGATTATAGCCTCTTTAGCAATCATCTGTTTTCCCATCATTATATCTAAACTACTAATGATCATCTTCCGGATTTCGGCAATTAATGTATAAAAAAAACGAGAAACTATGGCAAACGATATAAACATAAGAAACCGCCGTGCATCCTTCGATTATGAATTTCTTGAAGAATATACCGCCGGTATCGTACTGACAGGGACTGAAATAAAATCAATCCGGGCAGGCAAAGCCAGTCTGGTCGATTCTTATTGCTATTTCCACCGTGGAGAATTATGGGTGAAAGGCATGAATATTTCGGAATATAAATTAGGCACTTACTATAATCACGAGGAAAAACGTGAAAGAAAACTTCTTTTGACACACAAAGAACTTGTTAAATTAGAACGAAAAGTCAAAGAATCCGGTCTGACGATTGTACCGGTCAGAGTATTTCTTAATGAAAAAGGTTACGCCAAGATGCGCATAGCCTTAGCAAAAGGTAAAAAAGAATATGACAAACGAGAATCTCTAAAACTAAAGGATGCCAAAAAAGACATGGATCGTGCCATGAAAAGATAAATGCAAAAATTTTCAGATTATAGGTAAATTAATTACCTTCGCATTGTTTGTACAGTACAGATTTTAAACTAAATAAAACAGAAATGTATAACGGAATAAAAACAGTATCATTTGAAGAAGCTGTGAAAGCCGTGAAATCGGGAGACCGTATTCACATTCATAGCGTAGCTTGCGCCCCCCAGGGACTGATTCAAGCACTTTGCGAGCGTGGTCGTGCCGGAGAATTGAAAGATGTTAAATTACAACACCTCCACACAGAAGGAAGTGCTCCTTATGCAGCACAAGAATTTGAAGGAATTTTCCAACTGGAATCATTCTTCGTTGGCCACAATGTACGTAAAGAGACTCAAGAAGGTTGGGCAGACTATATTCCTGTGCACTTGAGCGAGACACAGAAGATGATTCGCACCGGTGTTACTCCTGTTGATGTAGCCATGATTCAAGTATGTCCGCCGGACAAACACGGATATGTATCAATGGGAACCTCTGTAGACGCAACTTTAGCAGCTGTACAGAATGCCAAAACAGTTATCGCTGTTATCAACCCGAATGTTCCACGTGCATGGGGAGATGCCATCATCAAACTATCGGATATTGATATCTTCTGCGAAGATAATACTCCTTTGATTGAAGCAAAACCGGCCCAACCGTCAGAACAGGATATCCAGATCGGTAAAAACTGTGCTGCCCTTATTGAGGACGGAGCTTGTTTGCAAATGGGTATCGGAGCTATTCCTAATGCAGTGTTATCTCAATTGGGTAACCACAAAAACCTGGGTATCCACACAGAGATGTTTGCTGACGGAGTACTTCCTCTTTATTATAAAGGCGTCATCAACAACCTCAACAAGAAATTTGACAAAGGTAAAATCGTATCAACCTTCTTGATGGGTTCTAAAGAAGTTTATGACTTTATTGATGACAACCCAGCAGTAGCCATGATGGATGTCGGTTATACCAATGATCCGTTCATCATTGCACAACAGCCTAAAATGACAGCTATTAACTCTGCTCTTTCCATCGACTTGACCGGACAGGTAAATGCAGATTCTTTAGGATGTAAATTCTATAGCGGTTGCGGTGGACAGTTAGACTTCATCCGTGGAGCTGCAGCCAGCGAAGGCGGAAAACCAATCATCGCTATGCCAGCAGTGACAGCTAAAGGTATCAGCAAAATCAGTTCTACCCTCATGACCGGAGCCGGTGTTGTTACCACTCGCTTTGATGTTCACTATGTAGTAACTGAATTCGGAGCTGTTGACTTATATGGCAAAACACTGCAAGAACGTGCAAAAGCATTGATTTCCATTGCAGCACCTCAGTGCCGCGAAGAATTGGACAAAGCTGCTTTTGAACGCTTCGGAAGCCACTTCCATTTCGTAAAGAAATAATTTAAAAAAAAACGATTAGCGGGCTCTGTCCCGCTAATCTTCTTATTAACCAAAGCTCTTCAAACTCTTCCCCAATGAATTGGAATCAATTAATATCAACGCACCGCTATCATCCGGGAAACATCACCTCATTATTCCACTCGCATGATCGATCTCAATTTCAAAGAGATTATGACCGTCTGATATTTTCATCACCATTCCGCCGTTTACAAAACAAGACACAAGTATTTCCTTTACCAGGTAATATATTTGTACACAACAGACTGACACATAGCCTTGAAGTTGCCAGTGTCGGACGTTCATTGGGAAATAAGATAAGTCAGTTTCTCAAACAAAAACATGTCAATTTAGAGAATCCGGAATTACTGGAAGAGATTGGTACCATTGTCAGCACGGGCTGTTTGGCACACGACTTGGGAAATCCTCCTTTCGGTCATTCAGGAGAAGAAGCCATTTCCTATTTCTTCAGTGAAGGAGAAGGCAACTACTTAAAAAAACTCCTTTCAGATGAAGAATGGAACGATTTATGTCACTTTGAAGGAAATGCCAACACATTCCGATTGCTCACTCATAGTTTCAACGGACGTCGTCCCGGAGGCTATACAATGACTTATACAACGCTTGCATCTATCGTTAAATATCCCCATGAATCCACCAAGGCAAATCCAAAAGGATTTAAATACGGATTTTTTCAAAGTGAAAAAGATATATACAAACTCGTTGCCGAAGTATTAGGCATTAAACAGTTGAATGATCATCCCTTGCAATATGCCCGTCATCCTTTAGTATACTTGGTTGAAGCAGCCGATGATATCTGCTACCAGATCATGGACATAGAAGATTCTCACAAACTACGAATCTTGTCCTATGATGAAACAGTAAACATCTTGGAAAGTTTCTATGATAAAAGCCTTGACAAAGAAGATCTGAAAATTATCAACAAAACTTTTAAAACAGTCACTGACAAAAACGAACGGATTGCGTTTTTACGCGCAGGCATCATCAACAAACTGATCAACGCATGTACGGATGTTTTTATCAACAATTATGATGATATCATGGAAGGGCAATTTAACAATGCTCTCATAAAACAAGTTGAAGGAACAAACAAAACGGCTTATGAAGCCTGTACGAAGCTTGCATACGAACGCATTTACCACACCGGTATTGTCACTCAAATTCAAATTGCAGGTTTTAAGATACTGGGCACAATCCTAAAAGAATATACAGATGCAGTCCTAAAGCCGGAAACCTACTATGCACGCAACTTGTTATCCATCATGCCTGAACAATACAAAGTGGGCAAAGACGACTCCATGTACACAAAAATACAAACAGTAGTAGATTATGTATCCGGTATGACAGACTCCTATGCACTGAATCTTTATAGAAAAATCAAAGGAATTGACTTACCGGAAATACGATAAACTTTAAATCTTTATCTTCAACTTTTGTCCCGGTTTGATTTTCCGGACATCAGCATCCGACAAACCATTCCATCTCATAATATCCCGATTGGAAACACCGGGATATTTCTTGGCTATTGTCCACAGATTCTCACCATTTTTCACCGTATAAACGACATACTCACCATCAATAGTGGCAGCCTTCGGTGCAGAAGCCGTATTGTTCACCTTACCGGTATAATTAGCCTTACCTTTATATTGGGCCAATTTCTTTTCAGGGACATAAATCACCAATTTCTGTCCCTGACGGATAGTCATCCGCCGATTCAAATTATTCCAATATTTCAAATCAGACAGACGCACATTAAATTTCATTGCAATACCACCCGGTACATCACCGGCTTTTACTGTATACACCAAACGGGCCTTACCCTCCTGTCCCAGATTAGGCGCATGCACTTTAATTCTTGCTTTCGGATCCGCTGTTCTGTCATTATCATTAAAATACTTCGAACGGTTGCACGCAAAAATAGAATCTTGATTATCTATAAATCCCCCTACATATTCATAAGGCAATCTCAATGCATACGACTTACCAAAACCTCCCGGAATCACATCGGCCCGATATTGAGGGTTCAAATCCCTCAACTCTTCAAGCGACAAATCCAACTTAGCAGCAATCTGTTCGAAATGCAACCCGTCTGCCACCATGATACTGTCGCACATAGGAGGCAAGCTTTGCTGTAACGGCTGGATACCATGCTCCTCATAATAGTTGAACACATAATTGGCTGCAATAAAAGCCGGCACATACCCACGAGTTTCCCGAGGCAAGTTATAATAAATATCCCAATAATTTTTCTTTCCTCCCGAACGTCGGATTGCCTTATTTACATTGCCAGGACCACAATTATATGCCGCAATCACTAAAATCCAATCTTCGTAAATCGCATACAAGTCATTCAAATAGCGTACAGCAGCCTGGGTAGCCAAATACGGATCCCGACGTGCATCAACAAAAGAATTGATTTCCAATTTATACATCTTTCCGGTAGAATACATAAACTGCCACAATCCACACGCCCCGACCCGCGACAGAGCTCGTGGATTCAAAGCACTTTCAATAACCGGCAAATATTTTAACTCCAAAGGCATACATTCAGCATCCAAAGCCTCCTCAAAAATTGGAAAATAATATTCACCCAGCCCCAACATATTGGCCACTTGCAAACGTCTCTTGACTGTATACAACTCTATGTAATTCCGCACAATATCGTTAAAAGACAATGGAATTGCCGATTGTAATGAATCCAGACGGGCCAAATATAAAGAATCGCTACAAACAATGGCACCAGTCGTATTTGCCATTGCCAACGAATCCACATACTCCAATTTTATCCGTTTGTCTGCATGCCAGCTTTTATAATAATAATCCAACCGGTCTATGAACGATTGAGGGATTGAATCTTCCAACACAACTTGCCTGTCTTCATTAAACGAAGCCAAGGTATCTTTAACTGTCATAACAGAGCTTCCCCATACTCCCTCCAGAAGCATCGATGCCATCAATAAAAACTGAATCATCTTTTATTACCGGTTATAATTATTTTTTCTAAAAATTCAAAGTCAATGTCAAGCCTAACGAACCTCCACTAACCGGACTAAAACCGGCTGAAGGCTGCCAGTGCAGGCTTAACTTATCATCTATCTCAAAATCATAAAAATGCGCATATACCGTCGCATCTATAATATTGATAGCATAAATCGCAGCCATGACAATATAGCACAGGTCACGGTTGCGCTTGAAACTGGTCTTGCGATTGCTCAAAATATCACTAAACCATTTTTCCCTTTGGCTATTTCCCAATACATATTGCTGTACATCAAAACTCTTGGGAATCTTATCCCATGCAGGTCTATCCGGATAAGGCGTATCCGGATTTTTAGAAAGCTTATCCAAATGATTGACCCACTCTACATAAGCATCCCTATATTCCCTAAATCTTTTTTGATTCCAGATAATACCATACAAATCTGCTGCAATGCCACCATATAAAATAGGCACCTTCCACCATTGTCCATTGTAAATCTGTCCGGAACCGGGCAAAATCATAGCCATAATCGTCGCTCTATGAGGAGAATGTGGCTTTTTTACAATGGATTCCATCATTTTCAATGTATCTCCACCTATCTTTGGAGCAAGCGTATCACGGCCTCTTTCAGCAGCTTCCACCCCGAATACCAGCAATACTCCAATTAAGAAAACGACTATTTTTTTCATTCAATCTTATCCAACAGTCCGATAATTCGCTCCAATTCAGAATCAGACTTAAAACCTATAATAATTTTACCTCTTCCCTTATCATTTCGCTTCAACTCCACCTTCGAGCTAAAACGCTGAGACAAATGTTTCTGTAAATCTATATATTCTCCAATCTCATTGATTTTCTTTCTCTTTTTCTCTAAAGCATCCTTCTGCTCTCCCTTGTGATTCGGATCTACAATTTCCCTGACAATCTCCTCCACTTTACGCACAGAAAAATCATACTCCAAAATCTGCTCAAAAATCATTAACTGAGTTTCCGGATCATCCACGCCAAGAATAGCACGGGCATGTCCCATGGATATCTTCTTGTCACGCACGGCCAACTGAATTGGGGCCGGTAATTTCAACAAACGTAAATAATTGGCAATCGTAGCACGCTTCTTGCCCACCTTCTCACTCAACGCATCCTGAGTCAGATTACATTCGTCAATCAAACGGTTGTAACTGATAGCCACTTCGATTGCATTCAAATCTTCACGCTGAATATTCTCAATCAAAGCCAATGCCAAAATATTCTCATCATCAGTTTTCCTGATATATGCCGGAATGGTTTTCAAACCGGCCATTTTCGAAGCTCGATAGCGACGTTCTCCGGCTACAATTTCATACTTGCCGTCCTCAACCAAACGCACAGTAATAGGCTGTACAATACCGATAGATTTGATAGAATCCGCCAACTCCTGCAACGCCTCCTCATCAAATTCTGTACGCGGCTGGAAAGGATTGGGACGGATATCATCCAGACTCAATTCCTGCATCGCCGATACAACGACTTCACGCGCTTCCGGTTCGTTGGCAGCATCAATCAATGCACCCAAGCCCCGTCCTAACACATTCTTCTTAGCCATATATTTTTTCCCTCTATTTTATCCAACAATATTATATACCGCTATTTCTTTTCAACAATTCATGTGCCAATGACATATAATCATCAGCACCACGGCTGTTGGCATCATACAAAATAGCCGGCTGTCCAAAACCAGGAGCTTCAGCCAACTTCGTATTACGGTTAACCAACGTCTTGAATACCATATCCTGGAAATTCCTTCTCACCTCTTCCACCACCTGATTAGACAGACGCAAACGTGCATCGTACATCGTCAACACAAACCCTTCAATTTCCAAATTTGGATTCAGACGTTTCTGTATCAATTTAATCGTACTCAACAATTTTCCCAAACCTTCCAATGCAAAATATTCGCATTGCACAGGAATAATCACCGAATCGGCTGCTGTCAATGAATTGACCGTTATCAATCCCAACGAAGGAGAGCAGTCTATCAAGATATAGTCATACACATCTTTCACCTCATCCAACAACTTCTTCAATATCTTTTCACGTTCTGCCATATTCATCATATCCACTTCGGCTCCCACCAAATTTATATTAGACGGCAACACTGACAAATGCTCTATTTCCGTTGGCAAAATAGCTTCGCGGGCAGACAGACCTTCAACCAGACATTCATATATCGTCTTGTCTTCCAACTTTTGAACATCATGTCCCAACCCGGAGGAAGCATTCCCCTGAGGATCGGCATCTACCAACAAAATTTTTTTATCTAAAACAGCTAAACTGGCTGCCAAATTAACCGAAGTTGTCGTCTTTCCAACACCACCTTTTTGATTAGCTATAGCAATTATCTTAGACATAAATTCCCATTTTATGATATTTGTCGTAAAAGTACAATTAAAAAAAATATCTGCCCCTTTTTTATCCCTATTTTTAATAACAAAAACGCCTTTTTTACTAACAATTGGTTATTTCAACTTGAAATGCAACCAATTATCACTCTATTTCCCCTAACTTTGCAAAATAAAATCAAGCAAATATGTCAACTCAATCAGTCATTGCAGCACTGCAGGCAGCAGGCTCACCAACCAAAGCAGAACATCTTGCCTATTTTTTTAAGACAGGTAAAGACCAATATGGCGAAGGCGACCGATTTTTGGGAGTAACAGTTCCCGAACAACGCACCATAGCCAAACAATACGCCCAATTAGATTTCCACTCTTTGGAAGAACTGATAAGGTCCCCTTGGCATGAGGTACGCTTGACCGCCCTTTTTATACTACTATTGATTTTCGAGAAAAATAAAAAAGACCAACAACTCCGCCAAGCATGTGTCGATTTTTATCTAGCCCACACAGCCGGCATCAACAACTGGGATCTCGTAGATCTCAGCTGCTATAAACTCCTTGGCTCATGGCTCGAAGACAAAGACCGTTCGATTTTATACCGTCTGGCAGACTCGTCCAACTTATGGGAACAGCGTATTTCCATCGTTTCATGCATGCATTTTGTGCGCAAGAATGACTTTTACGACTGTCTCTCCATCGCTGACAAACTGCTCTTCCATCCACACGACTTAATACATAAAGCCGTCGGCTGGCTCTTACGCGAAGTAGGGAAAAAAGACAAACAAACCTTGGTATCTTTTCTACATCCACGCTATCAGAAAATGCCGCGCACCATGTTGCGCTATGCCATAGAACGCTTCCCCGACGAAGAACGCAAAGCCTACCTTCATGGTAAAATAACATTGCAATATTAGATGATATTTCTACCTTTGTACTTTGACTAATATGGAAATTCAGACATGATAAGTTATTTACAGGTAGATAATCTCAGCAAACGATTTGGAGAACAGCTCCTTTTTGAACACATATCCTTCGGAGTCGGCAAAGGTCAGAAAGTTGCCCTCATTGCCAAAAACGGCATGGGCAAATCCACTTTGCTACGAATCATTGCAGGTAAAGACAGTGCAGAAACAGGAACCGTTATCTTCCGCAACGACATTTCAATTGGAATTCTTGAACAAGATCCACTGCTTGAACCGGAAAATACCGTATTTGAAGAAGTCTTCAACTCAGAAGCCCCGATATTAACTCTTATCAAAAATTACGAAAACGCTGTTGAACACAACGATACCGCAGCTTTGGAGCACCTCATCCCTGAAATGGATGCCCATTCGGCCTGGGATTATGAAACCACTATCAAACAGATTTTATCTGAGCTAAAAGTAGGATTTTACGACCGGAAAATATCACAACTCTCCGGGGGCCAGAAAAAACGTGTCGGTCTGGCAAAGGTACTCATCAGCAATCCCGAATTTCTGATTCTCGACGAGCCGACCAACCACCTGGATATCGAAATGACCGAATGGCTCGAAGAATATCTCGGCAAATCCAATTCAACACTTCTGATGGTGACCCACGACCGCTATTTTCTGGACCGTGTATGCAATCAAATCATCGAAATAGACGAATTCGGCCTGTTTTCCTATTCCGGTAACTATGCCTACTACCTGGAGAAACGCGAGGAACGAATTGCCAACCATAACGCAGCTGTCGACAAAGCACGCAACCTACTCCGCACCGAACAGGAATGGATGCGCCGGATGCCGCAAGCCAGAGGACACAAAGCACAATACAGAATCGACAATTTCTACAAGTTGAAAGAAACCGCCTCACAAACAGTGACAGAAAAGAAAATGGAGCTGGATATCAAAGGCCAACGCTTAGGAAAAAAGATTCTTGAACTGGAGCATGTCAACAAAAGCTACGACGGACTTTGCCTGCTGAAAGACTTTTCCTATAAATTTGTACGTGGAGAAAAAATCGGCATTGTAGGCAAAAACGGTGTAGGCAAATCCACATTTCTGAATATCATCACACAAAATATCGAACCGGACAGCGGCTCTATCTCCATCGGAGAGACTGTCGTATACGGATATTATAAACAATCCGGCATCACGTTCAAGGAAAACGACCGGGTGATTGACATCGTCAAAAACATCTCTGAACGCATTGACTTGGGCAACGGACGGATTATGTCGGCATCACAATTCCTGGAATACTTCATGTTTACCGACAAACAACAGTATTCTTTGGTTGAAAAGCTCAGCGGAGGCGAGCGTCGCAGATTATATCTGCTGACTGTCTTGATGAGCAATCCCAACTTTCTGATTCTCGACGAGCCGACCAACGACCTTGATATTGTGACCCTGAACGTTTTGGAAGAATACTTGAAAAGCTTCAAAGGGTGTCTGCTCATTGTATCGCACGACCGCTTTTTCACTGATAAAGTGGTAGACCGAATCTTTGCATTTGAGGGTAACGGTATCGTGAAAGACTTTCCGGGCAACTACACCATATACAAAAACCAGCGGGAAGAAGAAAAAGAGCAACAGGAAAAAATCGAACGGGAGAAGAAAAAACAAGAGCCTCAAACAGCTCAATCAAACAACATCACAAAATCCGAAAAGAAGCGAAAACTGACATTCAAAGAGCGTCAGGAAATGCAACAACTGGAAACAGAGATGGAGCAACTGAATGCCGAAAAAGCAGAAATCGAAGCCGCCTTAAATTCCGGCACCTTACCTGCAGATGAATTAATCCAAAAATCCAACCGCATCGGAGAACTGATAGATTTACTTGACGAAAAAGAGATGAGATGGCTGGAACTAAGTGAAATATAAATCATAAATTTTGGAGGACTGAACAATGATACGGGAAACAATCGAAAACTTTCTGGAAAAATACCAGATACCGAAAGATGCCGGTTTCATCCTGGCAGTCAGCGGAGGAGCCGACTCCATCAGCATGTTGCACGCATTTAAATACATGAACCTGAAAATCATGGCACTACACTGCAACTTTGCCCTACGAGGCAAAGAATCGGACATGGACGAACAGTTCGTCAAACGCTTCTGTGACAATTACGGAATTGCCCACAGTGTCAAGAAATTCAACACCACAGCTTATGCCAAAGAGCATGGACTCAGCATTGAAATGGCTGCCAGAGAACTCCGCTACACTTGGTTTCACGAAATGAAAGCCAAAAAGAAAATGGATTACATTGTCGTTGCCCATCATGCCGATGATGTAGCAGAAACTATACTCATCAATCTATGCCGCGGTACAGGTATCAAAGGACTCACCGGAATCAAACCCGTCAATGGCGATATACTGCGTCCATTGCTTAACTGCTCCCGAAATGACATTCTAAAATACATTGAAGACCATCAACTGGGCTTCCGAACCGACTCCACAAACAACTCGCTTGACTACATGCGGAATAAAATCCGCCATAAAATCATACCGGTGATGAAAGAAATCAATCCTTCGCTTCTCTCCACCGTAGCAGATACATGCGAAGCGCTGAAGGAGACAGAACAAATTTTCACCTACGGAATCAAGGTTCTACAGGAAGAAATCATGGATTGTGAGGAAGACGAGATATTGATTCACATTGACAAAACAATATCCTCTCCTGCTCCCTACACTTTACTATATGAAACCTTGCGCCCCTTCGGGTTCAACAAAACACAAATACGTGATATACTGAATGCCCACACCGCCACTCCCGGAAAACAGTTTATCACCGGCAATTATGTATTGGAAAAAGGCCGCACCTATTGGCGACTTTACGACAACAGCATCCGCCAGCAGCAAAGTACGGAAATACCGGAACCGGGAACCTATACACTAGGAGACTACAAATTTGAAATATTCCGCTTCCCGCGGACAGAGGATTTTGAAATACCGACATCTCCCGACATTGCCTGTCTGGATGCTGACAAAGTGAAATTTCCTTTGACCATACGCAACTGGCAGGCCGGCGACTATTTCTGCCCCATTGGGATGAAACGAAGCAAAAAGAAACTCAGCGACTTTTTTACCAACCAGAAATTCAGTACCCGCCAAAAACAGGAATGCTTGTTATTGCTCAGTGGAGATAAAATAGCTTGGGTAATCGGGCATCGTTTGGACGATCGTTTTAAAATCACCTCTTTCACAAAAGAGCTGCTCATCATTAAACGGCTAAAACAAGAATAATCCATAAAAGCAAAAAAACGAAGTCTCACGACTTCGTTTTTTTAAACACACTAACAATA
>CAJJNP010000007.1 GCA_905193145.1 uncultured Odoribacter sp.
TAAGTTTCATTTTTTGAAATCATGGCAAAAATTTCAGTTTTACGCATTAATTCTACAACTTTATCTCGAGAGACTTTGCCATACAACACAACATTATCTTCAAGGGAATTTTTTTGTATATAATTTTCCAACTTACACTTTTCAGAACCAACTCCAACAAAACGAACCGAAAAATTTTGTCCAATAAATGCTTTTGCTGCAGCTTTTAATATTTCAGTTGGATATTTACGCGCAATCAATGTTCCTACATATAAAATTGAATTGCATTCCTCAAAATGTTTCCTATATTCATTTTTCATAAGAAATTCTTGCGGAATACCAGAATAACACATAAAATAATTAGACTTAATTTTCACCTTATTTTCAAATTCCCTTTTAATCGCTCTTGAACGATACCCTATTACATCTATATCATTCAAAAACATATCGCATTCATTTTTATAGATAGTTGCAAAATCACCTATACCATCATGAACCACATAACACAGAGGGACATTAAAATATTGTTTCAAAAAATGAGCTATTTCCATCTGTGGATTTAACCAATGAAAAGCAATTACATCAGGCCTAAAATGAATACTTTTACAATATTGAACTGTATTATCTACTGCCTTAGTAATCTCTGTTTTACCATATCTAGAATGTGGACGAAGTTTATGCAATATAAATCTTTTCACTTCAACTCCTTCATTTGTAAACTCTTTTTCTGCTAAAGCATGAGGCGGTATAATAAATCCAACTCTCTTTTCAATTTGCCTTTTGAAATACTTTCCAAACCAATATACAAATTTTGGAAAGGCACTTTGATAATGCGCGACAACAACTCTACACCCCATTTTTACCCATTCTCGTGTAAAATAATGGACAATTGGAGTATTTGTCGAAAGAGTATCATCCGCTGGATAAAGTGGAGTTAAAATCAAAATGTTCATAATACTATTTTACTTAATCTCTTTGGAATATATCTCGTGTATATACTTTTCCCTTGGCATCGTCCAAACTGCTATCATAACGGTTGGCAATGATGGCTGCACTCATGGTTTTGAATTTTTCCAAATCATTCACGACTACACTGCCGAAGAAGGAAGTGCCGTCTTCCAGTGTCGGTTCGTAAATAATAACGGTAGCCCCCTTAGCTTTGATGCGTTTCATCACGCCCTGAATAGAGGACTGACGGAAGTTGTCACTGTTGCTTTTCATCGTCAGACGGTAGACTCCAATTACTACCTCTTTTTCCTTGGCTGCATTCCAAAAGCTGTTGGCTCCGTATGCTCCCGCTTTTGCCAATACTTGGTCGGCAATAAAATCTTTGCGGGTACGGTTGCTCTCTACAATCGCCGTCATCATGTTCTGTGGGATATCCTGATAGTTTGCTAACAATTGTTTGGTATCCTTCGGCAGACAATATCCGCCATAACCGAAACTGGGGTTGTTATAGTGACTGCCAATGCGTGGATCCAATCCAACACCCTGAATAATAGCCTGCGAATCCAAACCTTTTACTTCAGCATACGTATCTAATTCGTTGAAGTAGCTAACACGCAAAGCAAGGTAGGTATTAGCAAACAACTTGACCGCCTCCGCTTCTTTTAAACCCATAAAAAGGGTCGGGATATCCTCCTTGATGGCTCCCTCCTGCAGCAGAGAGGCAAACAAGTGTGCAGCCTGTTCCAAAGCCGGAATATCCGCGATTGCTTGAATGGCTTCGTTTTCCTCTTTGAATTGCTCATCGTTTATAACGGAGGGAATTCCCACTATGATACGACTGGGATAGAGATTGTCATAAAGAGCTTTACTTTCTCGCAAGAATTCAGGAGAGAATAATAGGTTCAGTTTTTTTACCCCCTTACGAGCATATTTAACGTAAAGGCTACGGCAATACCCCACCGGAATAGTAGATTTGATGACCATCACTGCTTCCGGATTAACACTTAATACCAAATCGATTACATCCTCAATGTGATGGGTATCAAAATAGTTCTTGATCGGATCATAGTTTGTTGGTGCTGCAATTACCACCAAATCTGCATTCCGATAGGCCGATGCTCCATCCAGCGTAGCAGTCAGGTTTAACGGTTTCTCTGCCAAGTATTTTTCGATATACTCGTCTTGAATAGGTGACTGTTTATGATTGATTAATTCAACCTTTTCTGGCACGACATCTACTGCTATCACTGGGTGATTCTGCGACAATAAAGTTGCAATACTAAGACCGACATAACCGGTTCCTGCTACTGCGATTTTACATTTTTGTACATCAACATTTGCTATCATTTCTCAATATAATTATCTACTTTTTTTACAAACCGACTTATTATGATAAAAATTCCTATACATCTTACTTATATTTCTGTTATAAAATAAAAGCAACCCAAAAAAACTCCATATAACAGGATCTATCAAGTAGCTATTTGACAACATTAGAGGAATAAAACTTGAAACAAAAAACAAAACCAAAAGCATCCTTTGTTGCTTATACTTTATTAGTAAATAAGTTTTTATTATTCTACGCAACAACAAAAATAAAAATACAATCGAAAGAGGTATACCCCAATTAACAAACAATTCTAGAAACAAATTATGACAATAAGGTTGAATTCCTTCCAACAAAACCCTATCACTAAAAATACCTAACCCAAAAAATGGATGTTCCAATATAGCTTCTACGGTAATAGAAGTCAAAAAACCACGTCCTGAATCTTGATCTATTGTTCCTTCCACAAACATATTCAACGTTCTGGAGCTAATTCCCAATCCATCTAAATAATCAATCAAAAAAGGTATAGACAGAACAAACAAAATAGACATTCCCAAAACAATAGGGATATAACGCTTGTTGTTACAAAATATGTCGTACATCACATAAGCAAAAATTACTAAAAGCGGTCCTCTCGAACCTAGGAATAATATTGACAAAGAGGCAAATAAAAATATGATTTTTGAAAATAAAGTTTGTTGTCTATACAAAACCAATGTAGGCAATAATAGTCCATATCCGAAACTCATATTATAATTCTCAATAGAAACTATTCCTACAAAAAAACAAATAACATAAATAAATAAAAGTACAATGGTACACCAAGAAATTATTATCAACATCTTGTTAAAATTCTCATATTTCTCCACCACTCTCATCGCCAACATTGTCGGGATGCAAATTGGAAGCAGAAAACGCACACCCTGAGTCCAAATATACGGTTCATTATCTGGAAATATAATACTATGTAACAACATAATTAGTAATGCGATTACATATGTAGTTATAGCAAATAATAAATCCCTTTTAAAAATAAAGTAAAAAGAAATGATAATCGGTATTGCTGAAAATATGACTCTATAAATTGTTGTATTTTCCGGATCCATATGTAATATTCCAATCATACATTGCTGTAAAATAATTAAAAAAAACTGGATACATACGGCTATAGAAAGAAAAATATCACCTAAACGCGAACTATTTTGTTTCATGTTTTCTCAAAAATTTGTATGTAATAAACAAAATACCCAAATATATCACAGATGTAATAACACCTGATATAGCCACTAGTTTTGCTCCACTTTCATCATCATAAATATTTAATAATACAACCATTAGTATTAAACCAACCACATCTCTCATTAAACGAAGAGAAAATAAAGACCAATTAAATCCTTTCGCTATAAATTCAGACTGAAAAACTTGCGAACAAGCTGAAAATATAGTTGAAAACACACAATAATTAAGAACTATCGACATCGAAATAAATGAAGGACCGTAAAATTTAGAAATAAAATCCGCACTAAAATAAATCAACAAAAAAGGTAATAAGGTCGATAACAAATTTACTAAAAGCATTCTATTAATTATTTTTGAATGCTTTGTTTCATCACTAACAGAACTACTCAAATAAGACAATACCACATTATAAAGTAAACCAGGTATAAAAAGTATGATAGCATTCCATTGTGCTGCCGCAGAATAAATACCCAATTCACCCATATTTGAATATTTCACCAACAGTATAGGAGAAAGCCAACTAACAACCGCATAAGATAATTCCTGTAAAGCAACAGGAAATGAAAATCTTAGCAGTTTCTTATATAATGTATTATTCTTAACCTTGGAATAATCCTTACATATATTTTTAAGAGCTAAATAATTCAAAACAGTATTTGATATTTGCGACAAAGCTAACGAAGCCAAAGCTCCTTTTAGCTGAAAATAATAAGCAAAAGGCAATGCTGTCACAAGCATAATCCCTCCTGAAATGACATTATTTTTAGCGATTATCTTAAATTCTTTAAAACCAGCCAATATACCGTTTATAGTTGTTAGTAATGCTCTTACAATTGCAATAAATCCCAATACTTGAAATACTAATTTCAGAGAAGGAGCATCAAGATAATCTGCGACATAAGAAGCAGAGAATATCAACAATAATGCTAAAAACGAGCTCGAAACCAAAGTAATGATTAAAGAAGCTTTCGTAATGGCATAAACATTTTCCCTATTACTAATTATATAATCTGCAACAAATTTAGTGGATGTATATCCCAAACCAAATGTTGAAAATGCAGCAATAGTAAACATAGTTGTTTTTACCAATCCATATTCTCCATATAAATCCTTTCCCAAAAATCTTGCAATCAGTATTCCTGATAACAAAAGCAATCCATAACCTATCCCATTACCAAAAACTGCCCAAAATGAATCTTTGAACATTTTACTTTGCCTAAGATTTAAAATAAACTTATTATTAACGAAATTCATATACATCCAATTAAAAATACACCCATAATGTTTTATTCAACAAGTTTTCGAATCTTCATTAGCAATGGCATATATGTAATCTATTTTTATGTCACAATACTTTTTTAAGTATGCTTATACACATCACCAAACTGATATTCTATAAAAATTATCTGAAACACATTTCCATCACGATATCCCAAGAATACATGATTATTATTGCAACTGAGTTTTAAAAAAAGATTTCATACTTTCTTTTGTGATGATTGTACCCCTATCATGCGGTAATGCATCTGTCCACGGACGCTCAGAGTGAGTACGATTCATTAATCCAATGGCGGAAAACTCTCTATATTATACCTTCTCGCACACTGTCAAAATAAAAACATTCTATCACAAACTTTCTATTTCTTCTATTGAAAGACCGGTCGCTTGAGAAATGATAGATACATCCACTCCCAATTGCTTGAAATTTCTGGCATTTTCTATATTCTTCAAATGCTCTCCTTTCTCCATGCCTTTCTCCATGCCTTTCTCATACCCCCTATCGTATCCTACGGCTTCGCCTTTTATCTGGACCGTTTTCATCACACTGTACCAATCACGGTAATTTTTCAACGATTCTTCGTAATTCATACGTTCCTGCGGATTAAAACGGGCAATTTCCGCCTGCTCGAACAGATGATGAAAAACTTTCTCACGAAGTACTGCCGGACGTTCCATCAGAGAAGCAAGATGCTTGATGGCATAAAGCCATTTTTCAAACATGGAATCCAGCTCATTCTCTGACTTCTGGAATTTAGGCATTTCCAGATAAATATAAGTCAATTTGTCATAAAACACCTTTTGAGTATGTGTGTCTACCAATTTCACCTCATGGTGGTAGTAATTAGGATCGTCATCATCAAAAGAAAAATTCAAAATACCGATTGTATAAACAGCATTCAGCCGATAATCCCAATGCCCTTTTACTGCCTGATCTCTAATGGGGAATGTAGAATAAAAGATGCTACGGTCTTTAAAATATTGCTGATCCGCTTTCTGCATCTCAACCAAAATTCGCTGACCGTCCTCTGTTTCACAATACACATCAAAAACAGCCTTGCGGTCAAACTCCTGAGAACCCAAATTCTCCGTATTGATATACTTCAAATTTTTGATTCGCTCTTTACCTTGAAGCAAAGCATTCAGGAAACTGAGCAACAAATCCTTATTCACCTCCGTACCGAACAGCTTCTTAAAAGCAAAATCGGTATAGAAATTCACATATCGTTCGTGTAATTCTAACATAACATTCAAATTTATCAGGATATAGAATTGCTACTTTGAATTTCCAACAATTTTTCCAACTCTTTCTCCGGTAATTTCGCATCCAGCAAGGAAGCAAAGAATCGGTGGGTATGGGTGTCGTTGCCCATGCAGGTGTACATGCCGGCTTTCAGCAGTTGCTGTGCTTTTTTCTGTACCCGCTCGCCATACATGCCGACGAGAGCTGGGATATTCAGTTGGAATTTAATGTCCCGGTCTTTCAGTTCTTGGTAATCCCGCTCGTCCATATAGACATATCGCTCGGGATGCGCCAACAGGGGATGATAGCCTTTTGCCTGAATGCGTTTCAACATGCCTTTCAAATCCATGGGCGGATTGAAATAGGAGGTCTCTACCAACAGGTGATTTCCTTCTTCACCGATGGGTAATAAGTCGTTTGCTTCCAGACGCTCCTCAAAAAGGGCATCCAGCATGTGCTCGGCAGCCAAGTGCAACTTGATATTCCCTTTGTATGCCTGCTGCAACTCGCCAAAGCGTTCGCGCAACTGCGCCGGCGTATTGGGAATATCCTCCATGATGTGGGGAGTCAGCCAAACCGTACGGATGCCCGCCTCTTCATAGAGGCAAAGGGTTTTCAACGATTCATCCAACGTCTTGATACCGTCGTCCACACCCGGCAGGAGGTGGCAGTGCCATTCCGTAAAACCCTGAAAAATGCCGCTCTCCCGAAGAGAGCGACGTTTAGGAAAGAACCACATGTCTATTATTTGTCGTCTGAACTGTAATAGGATTTATTTCCGTAACCATAATGGTAGCCGTATTTGTAACCGTAACGTCCACCGGCAGAGACGGTGCCGTTCAGTATCAGCGCCATGTTGGGGTATTTCTTTTCGTTGTAGAGTTTTTTCAACTCCGGCAACATGCTGCGTTCCAACAAGCCGGCACGCACCACAAAGAGGGAACGGTCGGCATACTGGCTCAATATCTGGGTGTCTGCCACCAGTTCAATCGGCGGACAGTCGATAAAGATGTAGTCGTAACGCTCTTTGCAGGTCTCTATCAGTTGCCCCAAACGCTCGGAGAACAGCAGTTCTGTCGGATTGGGCGGCATGGTTCCCATCGGAATGACATCCAAGGATTTCTGTTCCGGGAAGGGATAGATTATCTCTTCCAGTTTGTTGACCCAACCGCTCAAGTAATCACTCAAACCGATTTTCGGAGAGCCGATGTAAGCGGAGGCACTGCCTCGACGCGAGTCTCCGTCTATGCACAATATCCGCTTGCCTTTCAAAGCCAAACTGATGGAGAGGTTGGTAACCAGGAAGGATTTACCGCTACCCGGATTGAAGGAGGTGATGATGATTACCTCGCATTTTTTGTCTTTCTGACGCATGAATTCCAGGTTGGTACGCATCACCCGGAAGGCTTCGTTGACGATGCTGCGACTGCCCTGCTTCACCACAACTACGGGCTGTTCGTCCTGACGGCTCGTTTTCCGGAAGGGACATTTCCGTTTGGACTCGCCCACCTGAGGTATTTCGCCCACAAATGGCACCGGTGTTCCCTCCAAATCCTTACGACCCCGCACTTTGGTATTTACCATTTCAAGCAGGTAGATGATGCCGACCGGTATCGCCAAGCCCAACATCAGGGCTGCCAACAATACGATATTCCGCTTGGGCTCTACCGGTATCCGGCTGCCGTGCGGAGGGGTGATGATGCGGGTGTTGTAAGCCGTAAATGCCTGCGACAATTCGTTTTCTTCCCGTTTCTGCAAAAGGAAGAGATACAATGCCTCCTTCACCTTCTGCTGACGCTCCACCGAGAGCAGGTATTTCGCCTGGGTCGGACTCGCCGCTATGCGGGAGGTATTCTGATCCGCCGTCTTCTGCAGGCTGCGGAGCTGTTCGTTCAATATCACCACCTGGTTGTCCAAAGAGGAGATGATGGACTGACGCATCGCCACCAGTGCCTGGTCCATATCGATGACCAAGGGGTTCTGCTCGCTACTGTTTGCCACCAGGTTGTTGCGCTGCAACATCTTAGTGTTGTATTCCGTAATCTGCTGACCGACATTGCCATTCTCTATCACCGAATTGGCAGGTAACAGCTGGTTGCGGTTTTTCGCATCCACCAGATACTGTTTGATGTATTGGGTCATGTAGAGCTGGTTGTTAACATCCAGCATCTCCGCACTCAGTTTGCTGCTCTCGTTCAGGTAGAGCGTAGAGGCTGCCTTTTCGTCCACCAGCAGGTTTTCGCTCCGGTATTTGGAGATGTTTTTATCCACGCTTCCCAACTCCCGCTCAATTACCCGCAGACGCTCGTTGATAAAGAGGGAGGTGCTCACAGCAATCTGGTTTTTGTCCTTCACCCAGTTTTCGTTGTAGATGGTAATCAACATATCCAACACATCGTCCGCCCGGGCAATGGAGTTGTCCTGAAAAGCCAGATTGATAGCAGTTGCCTTTTTGTCTGCCAACATCACAGACAGTCTTTTGGTATAAGACATCACCGCCCCATAAAGGGAGGAGCGGGAAACAACCAGGTTGTACTCTTCGCCCGGCACAAATGCCGCTGCGGGACTGATAATCAGCTTGCCCAAAGGAGTAGTGAGGGTGTCCAACAGACGGCCCGTTATTTTTTCATCATCCAGCTCCACCTCTTCGCCTTTTTCCATCAGCGTCATTTCCGAGAGGGTCACTGTACTGTCGGCTGCCACCTGCAACTCAAAACCGGCTGAATTTTCGTCCGAAAAATCCAGCATCGTCACCACCACCGGCAAACTCTTGCCGTATGCCACCCGATTGTGGAACATGCCCGGAGTAAAATAGTTCATCTCCAACTGCAAGCGCTTGACCACCTCCGTCATCAATGCCGGAGATTTAAAGGCTATGATTTCGTTATCGACATTGCTGGAAGATTTAAACAAACCCATATCCGAAAAGGCATCCATTTCGGAGGAGATGCCTCCCCCCTGTTTGTCGTCCTTGATCAACACCGTTGCCGAACGACTGAAGACACTCGGCGTACGCAACAAGTAAAAAAATGCCAAGCCCATCACCACCACCACGGAAACGACAAACCAACGCCATTTCTGCAGACACTGGTGCAACAAATCCATCAGATTGAGCCCCTCTTCTTCCTGGCTCGGCAGATGATTCATTTCGATATTATTATCCATCGTTTATTCCTTTAAAAACAGTACTACTTAACAATCAACACCAAAATAGAGGTCAACAGCGAACCGATAGAAACCCAGAACGAGGAGGAACGGATGGTATTACCATTCACCGTCGACTGACGTGCCTTCACCTTATTCGGCTCCACATAAACCAAATCATTCTGTTTCAAGTAGTAGACCGGCGAACTGTAGAGCGATTTTGCCGAGGTCAAATCCACAAAATAGACCTGCTGTTTTCCTTCAACCTCCCGCTGCACCATCACCCGATTACGTTCTCCGTAAACGGTCAAATCACCTGCCATGCCGATGGCATCCAAAAGCGTCATCCGGTCCTTATCAATGTTGTAACGTCCCGGCTTGGTCACTTCGCCCAAAACCGATACCGTCAGGTTCATAAACTCAACGGTCACCACCGGGTCCTTCACCAGATTCTGAGAAATCAGTTCGTTTTTAATCTTGGCGGCAATCTCTTCACGGGTCATACCGGCTATGTGCACCTTTCCCAAAACCGGAAACTCGATATCACCGGCTTTGTTGACCGTATAACCGGATACACCACGGTCATAAAAAGTATTCTGTTCGGTTGTTGCCCCAATGGTCCGAGAAATTACCGGCAAATTAAACAGGTTTGCCAACAACGGATCCCGGCTGTTCACCACAATGGAAATCTTGTCCTCCGGCTGCACCCGAATATCGGTACCCGTAGCAATCGGTTCTGCCGAACCGGCATAGACATCCTGAAAATAGGCAATCTTGGGCGCTGCACAACCGCTAAAGAGCGCCACGGCAACCAACAACTGAAAAATACGTTGCAACATTTGTTTTCTCATCTCTTGTTCTTCGTTTTTATTGTGTCATCTAGTTTATTCCAATACCTCAATCATCTCCGGATTGACCACCACCGCCACCGACAGAAAATCCGGCAGCTCGACCACCAGCCGCTTCACTTTGGAGCCCCGCACGGAGAGCAGTTTGCCTTCGTACCCGCCGAAAGGACCGCCGACAATCCGGATGTGGCGACTACACATCGCACCGGTGATTTCGCCCGGCAGATAGAAACGCGGCTCGTCCGACAGGCTCACCGCCCGGACAAAACGCTCCATTTCGGCATCCGCCACCACCATCGGCCGGCAATAACCGCCCCGCAGGTAACGGTATTGCAAAGTGGGGATGCGCTCCACCTGAGCATCCAGCTCCTTCCGCTCAGCATGCACAAACAGCAAATCCGGCAACACCGCCACATATTCGCGACAACGCTTGCCGTTGCGGGTGCGAACCCGCCACTCCCGGGGCGTAAAAACCTCCATTCCCGCCTCTTCCAACTGACTGCAAGCAGTGTTTTTGGCATTCGCACGCTTCAAGTCGCGCATGACATACCAGCGTTTCTGTTCCATTCATCAGGCTTCTTCGTTTAGCAACAAGGCATATTTACTATTCCTGCTCACAACAACATCTCTCTGTTTTATAAGCAGTTACGTCACTCTTGTAGAAAAGCTGGGCTTTGTTACACCAGTTTAAGAATTGCGACATCAGTTACACACCTTGTTTACCACTATTGGTAAAGACAAAAGTATAAAAAATATTGTAACTACCATATTTATTTTAATATTTTCGATAGAAAGAGTGCATTTTTTTGTTTTTGAAAGTATCTTTGCATAAAGCTATTTATTACCTAATACCAAACAAATGAACGAGCTGAAAATTTTTTAAAGAACCTTTATTCAGCCAAGGTTGTACTGACGGGCGAACAGGAGCACCCCCTCATCTTCAATGGATTTAAAGAGGCAGACCTCTTTTATGAGTACATGACTGAAGAACTTATCACTATTTTTTCATATTACCATTCGGTGGAAGAGAAACGCCGCCAACTGTTCCAGCAGATGTTGCGCATGGATGTGGAGGAAAAACTGAAAATATGCCATGAGGACGAACAAGGCAGGTATGTCCATTCCAATCTTGACGTGCAACGCCATTTCCAGCCGGTGGAACCGACGGAGCTGACCCGCTCGGAAAGCTATGCCCTGCAGCATTTTATCGGAGTGCAGTACCATTTTCTGCTGTATATGAAAAATTTACTGCAGCAGAAGCAAACTCCCGTCACCCCCGGCTTCCGATGGAAAGGAGGCATCGGACAGCTGCTGGAGCTGCTCGATGCCCTGCAGCTTTTTGTAGAACCGACCTGCCCGCAAGGCACACAGAAGTACTGGTTTGAATCGTTCTGCACCCTCCTGCAGATGAAATGCCCCGCCAACCTGAACCAGGAGCTGCAGAAAAAGCGAAACCGGTATGCCCCCACCCGCTTCCTGCAAGAGCTACAGACCACTTATCTCAATAAATGTCAGCATATTGAATAAGAAAAAACGGCTAGTAGCCAATTGTCACTTTTCTGCCGGTGTACCTTTGCCGTACACTAAAACAAAAAACTATGGTCATTAAAAATCATTATCTGAAAAGCGAAGCAGCTGACCGACTGGTGAAGCAGCTGCACTGTGACAAACAAAGCAGTAAACTGGAGTATCCGGAAGTCATCCTGCTCCATTACACCGCCGGCGGCAATGCCCTGTCGTCCGCCCATTACCTTGCCCGCAAGGATACGGATGCCTCCGCCCACGTGGTGGTTGCCCGTGACGGAGGCATCATCCAGCTGTTGCCGTTTGACACCGTGGCGTGGCATGCCGGACGGAGCGAATTTGAAGGACGCACCCAACTGAACCGCTGGTCGATCGGTATCGAGATGGACAATGCCGGCGAACTCCACCGCAGACAGGGCCGTTTCTTCTCGTGGTTTAACAAGGAGTATATGCCCGACGAGGTGTACACCGACTGCCAAAACGGACACGCCCGCTACTGGCACCGCTACACGGAGGCGCAAATCGAGTCGGTGGCTGCCATCTGCGAACTGCTGATCGAACAGTATCCCATCCGCCACATCCTCGGCCATTCGGAGGTGACTTCGAGAAAACTGGACCCCGGAGCGGCCTTTCCCCTGGAGGCGTTCAGAAGACGGTTTCAGGAAAAGCCGGACCGAAAGTGGAGCCCGGAGCGTCCGTAAGCCCTCTTTTCCACCTCCCTCCCACCTCCCACTTACCTCTCACCTTTTCCCGTTCGTCCTCCGAAGTTCCCCCGAAGCTCGTCCGAACGAGAAGCCGGGAGGTACGGAGAAGCAACGGAGGAGCAAGGCGGTATGGAGAGAGACGAGCAAAATGAACGTAAAATGATGACAAACCCTTTTATTCTAAAATTTATGGCTATTATCAAATCTAAATTCTGGAGAGCCCTGAGCGGAAAAATCGGCGAGCTGGTGTTCTGCTATATCAAAGGCCGACAGTATCTCCGGCAACGGCCCCGGAGAGGAAACCTGGAAGCCCAACCTGCCCAATTGCTGCAGATGAACCGCATGAGGGCATGCGTGTCGTTCTACCACGCCAATATGGATACACCCATCCCGGATATCTGGAAACTCGTGGCCCGGGAGGTGATTTCCACCGGCTATAACCTGTTTGTGAAGGCCAACATCAGGCTGTTTGACATGGAGCACCGGATCGGCGACTACAGCCGGCTGCAACTGACCTGCGGCGTGCTGGAGATGCCCTACGAATGGAGCATCCGGCGGGTGGACCCCGACCATGTGCAACTGAAATGGTGTTCCAGCCAACAACTGACCGAGGAGCGGCAGAACGACCGCCTGCAGGCCTTCTGGCTGAGAGACAACGGCAGTTTTGACATCGAAATCTTCCCCCTCCCCGATATCCGGAGAGGTGCCCAGGAGGCGGTATTGCCCCTGCCGGCAGACCATGAAACAGACTGGCATCTCTATCTCTATTTTACCAATAAAGAGAAGTCCGCTTTTTCCGGCAATAAATATTTTTTCATTGAAAACGAAAAATAATTGCCAAAAAATTTGGAAATCCCATATTTTTGATTATATCTTTGCAGCACACAATGACAGAAATCACCACCATTGTATCAACAGTCTCCCGGTCGGGAGTACGCAGCAGGAAGCCTGATCATAGCTCCCATTCTTTTTAAGTTATCTCATTGTTAAATTTTAAATTCTTAAAAATTATGGCTATATATCATTCTGCTATTTTCGATTCTTTGCGTAATAAACTGGCTAATACCGTGCTTTATAAAAAAGGTCCGGACGGCATCATCCGCACCCGTCCCGCCAAGGTGAAAAACCCACGCACCGCGGAGCAACAGAAACAACGTGCCCGCATGGGAGCCGTCATCGAGCTCTCAAGAAGATTCGCTCCGATTATCACAACCGGATTCTGCAACCGACCGATCCGCCTGACTGCCTATAATATGTTTACGAAGCTGAATGTGGCTAACATTGCCGTGGACGACCAGTTTCAGGCAACACCTGATTTTAAAAAGTTCATCGTATCGGACGGAGTGCTGGCAGCACCGAAGGTTTCGGCTGAGAAATCAAGCAGCCTCATCAATTTCACCTGCACACCGCAAGCTGCAGACGGATTGAGCGCGGGAGACGATATCATCTATGCCGGTATTTACGAGGAGGAATTGAAGACAGCCAGACTGCATAAAATCGGGACCCGTGCTGAGGGAGCCTCTTCCTCTTTTGAATATCCCGAAAACTGGAAATCCGACAAAATGCATATATATGTATTTGCGGTCAGCCGATCCAAAAAACGGACCTCTCCGACCGTTTATTTCTCCTAACAGACAAAACGCCTCCGCAAAGGAGGCGTTTTTATTTATATCAACAAAACCTGACTTGCTAACGACGACGTTCCGGCATCAACAATGCCCATCCGCATCCCAGCAAAATACCCAGGAACAACGCTGCCGCCAAGAGCAGGCGCGGACGGGGTTGGGAAGGAACCGCCGGTTCGGCCACCGGCTTGATGACGGTCAGTACCAGACTGTCGTCCTGACAACGGATGCGTGCCTTCTCGTATTCGCCCACACAATCCGAATAGAGCGAATAGAAAAGGTCGTAATCCTCCAGCAGAATCTTTTTCTCCACCTCACGACGGACAGGGGAAAGCGAAGCGGTCTTCTCCAGCGACTCCACCAGCTGCTGCCGGCGGCGTTGCAACTCATCCTTCATCTTGAAGTAGCGTTTCTCTACAGCATCAAGTTCTACCCACATCTTTTTACTGCCCTCTTTACGGATATACTCTTCCAACAACAGACGAGCCTGTTCTGCCAAAAACGCAGCCTGCTTCGGATGGCCGGTCTCGGCACCCACCGTGAGGTAGTTTTCGTTCATATTCAAGGCAATGAACAACTCTTTGCGCAATCTGTCGCTAGTGAGCGTATCACCATCCGCCGACACTTCCGGCACCCGGCGGCTCAGTTCACGCATAAAAGCGTCGCTGTAAAAGAGATCCGGATAGAGCGAAGGAGAGATCTGACATGAACCATCAGACAGCTTCCACTGCATCATACACTCCGCCTTATACTGACGGGGCAAAAGAAAAACCAGCGCCACACCCACAACCAGACATCCGCCTATCCAGGCAAAAATCGCCTTCTTGCGACGCCACAATTTCTCCAGGATGTCAAACAAATCGATATTTTCCGTTTCCATGAATCAAAATTTAGTACACTTTCAGCATATTCACCTCTCTGGCCGTCAGAAAACGCCATTTTCCGCGCGGCACGTTTTTCTTGGTAATACCGGCAAAATAGACCCGGTCGAGCTTGAGAATCTGGTAGCCGAAATGTTCGAAAATACGGCGTACGATGCGGTTTTTACCGGAGTGAATCTCAATACCCACCTCCGTACGGTCCGGAGCGGTGTAGTTGATTTCGTCCGCCTTGATAAATCCGTCCTCCAGCTCGATGCCGTTGGAAATGGCTTCAAAATCCGCCTCCTCCAGCGGTTTGTCGAGGAATACGTGATAGATTTTCTTATGGTCGAACTTCGGATGGGTCAGCTTCTTCGCCAAGTCGCCATCGTTGGTGAACAACAATACGCCGGTAGTCTGGCGGTCGAGACGTCCCACAGGATAGATCCGCTCCTTGCAGGCACCTTCAATGAGCGACATCACCGTCTTGCGCTCCAGCGGGTCCTCCACGGTGGTCACATAATCCTTCGGCTTGTTGAGCACCAGGTAGACTTTGCGCTCGGGTACAATCACATTGCCGTCAACCTCCACGGCATCGGAACGCTTCACCTTCTGTCCGACAGTCTGCACCACCTCACCGTTGACCTTCACCCGGCCGGCAACAATCAGCTCATCGGCATCGCGACGCGAGCAGACACCGCTCATGGCGATATAGCGGTTGAGGCGAAGCTCGGTATTCTCATCCTCATTTTTCAGACGATGAACCAGCTGCTTCTTTTTGCTGTAGTGCTTCCGGCGCAGTTCCTCCTTCTCGTCGGATGAAATCTCAGCCCGTTCACGGGGAACATATTCCCGGCGGCGGTTATCCTGAATGCGCGGACGGCGCGGGCGGGCAGACGCATCAAAAGAACGCTCACGGCGTTCGCCATCACGGCTGAATGTGCGTTCCCGACGGTTATCCTCCCGGCTGAATGTGCGTTCCCGACGGTTGTCATCGCGGTTAAAAGTGCGGGGACGACGTTCGCCGCTGTTATTAAAAGTACGCTCCCGACGCTCACCGTTGTTGAAACTGCGTTCGCGATGTTCGCCGTTATATCTTCTTCCGCTCTGGTAGTCCTCCCGACTATCATCTCTCCGCGGACGATAGGAACGTTGGTTCCTGTTGAATTCTTTTTCCATCTTTGATTAAATATATTAATATAAGTAATATCACTTGGGTGCGGTCCAATAGGTGAAAATGGCAATAAATGTGTATAGAATATTCGGCAACCACACGGCTAATAACGGATTCATCCCGCCATTGGTTGCAAAAACCGTAGAAAATTGCATAAAAAGGATATAGGAGAAACTGATCAGCAGCCCGAGGCCGAGGTGAAATCCCATTCCTCCCCGAATCTTGCGGGAGGAGATACTCACGCCGATGATGGTGAGGATAAATGTGGCAAAGGCATTGGCGACCATCTTGTATTTCTCAATCTGGAACTCGATGATGTTGGAACTACCCCTCATCTTCATGCGTTCGATATATTCGCCCAGCTCGGGATAGGTGAGCTGCTCCTTGATACGCTTGGGATTCTCGGAGAACTCCGAAGGCTGGAAAGCCATCACCGTATCGATGCGGCTGCCCGTGGTATAGGTCTCCTTCTCCCCGTCGATTTCGCGCAGTTTCCAATTGTGAATCACCCAACGGCTGCTATCCTTGTCCCAGGTGACGCGCGAAGAGGTCAGTTTGCTGACCAGCGTATCGCCCTTGAACTGCTCGATGGCAAAATCATAGCCGATGTTGGAAGATACGGAATAAGACGACATATAAATATAGGTGCCGGGAGCTATCTGCCGGTGGATATGCTGCTCCTTGTTGGCATAACGCTTGTTCATATACTGCTTGTCGAACTCGATGCGCTTGCTGTTGGCATTCGGAATGACAAAAGCCGACAAAAGAAACGAAAGCACGGCAATAATCGAAGCCGAAAACAGATAAGGCACCACAAAACGGCGGAAACTGATACCGGTGCTGAGGATTGCAATAATCTCGCTGGAATAGGCCATCTTGGAGGTGAAGAAAATCACCGAGATAAAGATAAACAGCGAAGAGAACACATTGGCGAAATAGGGGATAAAATTCTGGTAGTATCCGAAAATAATCGCCTTGACCGGCACCTCGTTCTCCAGGAACTTGCCCAACTTCTCGGAGATGTCGAACACCACGACAATACAGAGAATCAGAATCAGCGAGAAAAAGAAAGTTCCCAGGAATTTGCGGATGATATATAAATCAAGTTTCTTCATGATGAAATAGAGCGTTGAACGTAAACTACAGTCGTCTGGTTATCCGCGGGAGAATCCCCTTCTTCCATTCCACGAAATCGCCTTCCAGGATATGCTTGCGTGCTTCGCGCACAAGCCAGAGATAAAACGCCAGGTTGTGGATGGAACAGATCTGGAGTCCGAGAATCTCGTCCGCCTTGATCAGGTGGCGCAGGTAAGCCTTGGAATAGTCGGTATCGACATAAGCCAGCGCCATCGGGTCGATGGAAGAAAAATCGCGGTCCCATTTCTGGTTTTTGATATTGATAGTCCCCTCAGTGGTAAAAATCATTCCGTTGCGGCCATTGCGGGTCGGCATCACACAATCGAACATATCGACGCCCCGCTCGATACCTTCGAGGATATTCTCGGGCGTGCCCACCCCCATGAGGTAGCGCGGCTTATCCTTAGGCAGGATACGGTTGACCACCTCAATCATGGCATACATATCCTCTGCCGGCTCCCCTACAGCCAGTCCGCCGATGGCATATCCTGCCCGGTTGAGCGACACGGCATGCTCTGCCGAACGTTCGCGGAGGTCGCGATAGACACATCCCTGCACAATGGGGAAAAGATTCTGCTCGTAGCCGTAGAGCGGCTCGGTGGAATCAAAGCGCTTCACGCAGCGTTCGAGCCAGCGCATGGTCAGTTCGAGCGATGATTTGGCATATTTATAATCACTGGTTCCCGGCGGACACTCGTCGAAAGCCATGATGATATCGGCACCGATGCGACGCTGGATATCCATCACCCCTTCCGGCGTGAACAGATGCTTCGAGCCGTCGATGTGCGAACGGAAAGTGACCCCCTCTTCGGTAATCTTCCGCCCGGTGTCCGTAAGCGAAAACACCTGGAATCCGCCACTGTCGGTGAGGATGGGGCGATCCCAGCCGTTGAACTTGTGCAATCCGCCTGCCGCCTGCAGAATCTCCGTACCGGGACGCAGGTAGAGGTGGTAGGTGTTGCCCAGGATAATCTCGGCACGGATATCCTCCTTCAGCTCGCGCATGTGTACCGCCTTGACCGAGCCGACGGTGCCCACCGGCATAAAAATCGGAGTGTGAATCTCCCCATGCGCCGTAGTCAAAACACCACAGCGAGCCTCACTGTTCTTATCCTTTGCCAAAAGAGTATATTGCATCATATTCTATAAACCCGCTTAAATTAGACGGCAAAGGTAATAAAACCAAACGAATTGCAAAACAGATACCTCATAATGCAATGAAATCTCATGCAAACATTTGCAAAAGCAAGTTTTTTTTTAAACCTTTGGGGACGGAAAATAAATAAAAAAAGAAGACAATTAGACATGAAAAGATTTAGTGGAATGCTATTGCTGGTTGTACTGGCGTGCTGCCAAGTATTTGCACAGGACAAGCAGTTGAGTTTGAATGATTTTTTTGTTACCGGGACTTTCCGTACCCAGGGAGTACAGGGATTGCGCTCCATGAATGACGGCGAACACTACACCGTAGTGGAAGGCGGAGGCAAACGCATTGTAAAATACAGCTACAAGACGGGGCTGCCGGTGGGCGAGCTGATCGATTTGTCAAAAATCGAAAACTGCCCCATCCAATACATCGAAGACTACACCTTCAATGCAAACGAAAGCCGACTGCTGATCTGTACAAACATCCGCCCTATCTACAGACGTTCGTTCACAGCCGACTATTATATCTATGATTTCAAGAACAAGGAGATAAAACCGCTGTCGGAAGGAGGCAGCCAACAGCTGGCCACCTTCTCACCGGACGGTCTGCGCATCGCCTTTGTCCGCAACAACAACCTCTTTATCCACGACCTCCGTTTCGGTTCGGAACGTCAGATCACCTCTGACGGCAAGTTCAACCACATCATCAACGGAGCGCCGGACTGGGTGTATGAAGAGGAATTCACCTTCAACCGTGCCTTTGAATGGGCTCCGGACGGATCCGCCCTCGCCTATATCAAATTTGACGAGAGCGAAGTGCGCGAGTTCCAGATGAACATGTTCGAAGGACAGAGCCCGGCACTGGAAGCCAACAAACTCTACCCTTCCAACTATACATATAAATATCCGAAAGCCGGCGAGAAAAATTCCAAAGTGTCGGTACACGTATATGATGTGAACGACCGCACTACCCTGAAAATGGATACCGGCGAGGAGGAGGATATCTATCTGCCGCGCATCCACTGGACCAAGGATCCGAAAAAGCTGGCCATCATCCGCCTGAACCGCCATCAGAACAAGATGGAAGTGCTGCTTGCCAACGTGAAAGTGGGCACCACCACCCCGCTCTACCGCGAGGAAAACAAATACTACATTGCCGAGAGCAACCTGGACAACCTGGTGTTCCTGGACAACGGCACCCAGTTTGTCATCACCAGCGAGAAGAGCGGCTACATGCATCTCTACCTCTATGACATGAACGGCAAAGAGAAACAGGCGCTGACCAAGGGTAATTTCGATATCATCGACTTCTACGGATACGACCCCGTGCGCAAACTGTTCTACTACTCCTCGTATGAAGAGTCGCCCGTTGAAAAATATGTATACAGCATCAACATCAAAGGACAGAAGAAAAAACTGACCCCGACCAAAGGCTGGAACGAAGCAAGCTTCAGCAAGACATTCAACTACTACATCAACGTGGCATCGAACACCGAGCTGCCGCCGGTGACCACCCTCTACAATGCCAAAGGTAAAGCGGTGAGAGTGCTGGCTGAAAACAAGAAAGTAAGCGAAAAACTGCAGGACTATACTTTGTCAAAACGTGAATTTATCCAGATACCCGCAGCAGACGGTAAAACCATGCTGAATGCCTGGATGATGAAACCGGTGAACATGGAAGCCGGCAAGAACTATCCGCTGCTGATTACCCAATACAGCGGTCCGAACTCACAGCAGGTGATGAACAAATGGAGCCTCAACTGGCTGGACTACCTGGCACAGGAGGGATTTTTCGTGGTGTGTGTAGACCCGCGCGGAACCGCAGCCCGCGGTGAGGAATTCCGCAAATGCACCTACCGCCAGCTCGGTAAAATCGAAAGCGACGACGTTATCGCTGCTGCCAAATGGCTGAGCAAACAGCCCAATGTGGACGCTGCCAACATCGGCATCTGGGGATGGAGCTTCGGCGGATTCATGTCGTCACTCTGCATCATGAAAGGCAGCGATATCTTCTCGACTGCCATCTCCATCGCACCGGTGACCAACTGGCGTTACTACGACTCCATCTACACCGAACGCTACATGCGCACTCCGGAAGAAAATGAGAGCGGCTATGACAACAATTCACCGATGAACTACGTAGACCAACTGAAAGGCAACCTGTTGCTTTGCCACGGAACAGCGGATGACAATGTACATGTGCAGAACACCTACGAACTGGCAGAGCGTCTGGTACAGGCCAACAAACAGTTTGACATGGCCATCTACACCAACCGCAACCACAGCATCTTCGGCGGAAAGACCAGTCTGCAGCTCTACACGAAATTCGTGAAATACCTGAAAGATCACATGCAAAAACAATAAATCTAAAATATAGAAAAATGAGTACTACAATCAAAGATTTACAGCCCAAAGCCATTTGGGAAAACTTTTACAAGCTGACACAAGTGCCCCGTCCCTCCAACCACGAGGAAAAAGCACGCAAATTCATGCTGGAATGGGCAAAAGAAAACCATATCGAGGCTTTCATGGATGAAGCCGGAAACATCATCATGCGCAAAGGTGCCACTCCGGGAATGGAAAACCGCAAGGGAGTAATCCTGCAGGGCCACCTGGACATGGTGCCCCAGAAAAACGAGGATACCGTTCACGATTTCCAGAACGACCCGATACAGACCTACATTGACGGCGAATGGGTGCGTGCAAAGGGTACGACCCTGGGAGCTGACAACGGTATGGGTGTGGCAGCCGGTATGGCTATCCTGACATCTACCGACATTCCTCACGGACCGGTGGAAGTGTTGATCACCGCAACCGAAGAGACCGGTATGGACGGAGCCAACGGACTGAAACCGGGCTTGCTGAACGGCGATATCCTATTGAACCTCGACTCAGAGACTGAAGGCGAACTGTACGTAGGATGTGCCGGCGGTATCGACTTCTCGGCATCGTTCCAATACAAAGAAGAGGCAGTGCCGGCAGGCATGGCAGCTTTCCGTCTGGCCATCAAGGGGCTGAAAGGCGGACACTCCGGAATGGACATCAATCTGGGCCGCGGCAACTCCAACAAACTGCTGTTCCGCTTCCTGAAGACCTATGCGAAAGACCTGGGTCTGCGCATCGCCAATATTTTAGGCGGTTCACTGCGCAATGCCATCCCGCGTGAGTCGTTTGCCACCGTTGTATTGCCGGCAGAAAACGCAGAGAAACTGCAGGCAGCCGTGAAAGAGGCCGAGGCTATCTTCCAGGCAGAGCTGAGCGCCAAAGAACCGACCCTGAGCGTAAGCGCAGAGGCTACCGAAATGCCATCGTTCGTCATTGACAGCTGCAGCCAGTTCCGCATCACCAACGCTATCCTGGCTTGTCCGAACGGACCGGTACGCATGATCGACTCCATGCCGGGCACCGTAGAGACCTCCAACAATCTGGCCATTGTACAGAGCAAAGACGGCAAAATCATCGTGAAGAGCTTGCTTCGTTCATCTGTAGAGACAGCCAAAGATGCCCTGGCTCAGTCAATCCGTGCCGTATTCGAGCTGGCAGAAGCTGATGAAATCAACTTCGAAGGCGGATATCCGGGCTGGAAACCGAATCCGGATTCAGCCATCCTGAACGAGATGCAGGAAATCTACGAAAAGATGTATGGCACCCGTCCTGCCATCATGGCCATCCATGCCGGACTGGAATGCGGTATTTTAGGTTCGAAATATCCGAACTGGGACATGATCTCCTTCGGACCGACCCTCTGCTCACCGCACTCACCGGACGAAAGAGTAAACATCCCGTCGGTTGTGAAATTCTGGGACTACCTGAAAGAGACCTTGAAAAACATTCCGATGAAATAAGAAAAAGTAAGGAACCGAGCTTTCGGTTCCTTTCTTTTTAATAACAAATTAACAATAAAGTTTCGGATATTCGAGAAAAAGGAGTAACTTTGCCAACAAATTGCAACTTATAAACGAATGCTCTTAAAAAAATTGACTTTACCGGAACTGCTTCAAAACAGCTGTTCCCAATTCAAGAACAATTTGTCTTTGAACTTTGTTCAAAGCGGGAAGCGAACTTATCAGGACCTATATAAGGAGGTACTCTCTATATCCAATTTTCTAGTCGCATCAGGAATCAAGAAGGGTGATAAAGTAGCCATTCTCAGTGCCAACATGCCCAATTGGGGCATCACGCAGTTTGCCATCGCGCAAGTGGGGGCGATTGCCGTGCCTGTGTTGCCGGGATTCAGCACACCCGAAATTGAGAACATCCTGGAACACTCGGAAGCAAAGATTATCTTTGTTTCGAAGCTGCTCTACAAACTGGTAGCGGATATACGGATGGCCACTTTGGAGAAGAAAGTGCTGATGAACACGTTCGCAGTGATACCGGAAGGTTATCCGGCAGCCGATATTGAAAAACTGGAAAACAACATCGACCTGAATAACCTGACTCCCCTGCCGGCTGTGGAAGTGGAAGAAGAAGACACGGCGTCTATTATCTATACCTCCGGAACAACCGGTTTTTCAAAAGGCGTGGAGCTGACACACCGCAACCTGGTGTGGGATGCGAAACAGTGCGCCACCATCCAGCCGATTGTGCCGAGCGACCGTTTTCTGAGTATCCTGCCGATGGCTCATACTTTCGAAAACACACTGGGTCTGCTGCTGCCGCTGATGTTCGGAGCGCAGGTGTACTATCTGGATCGGGTGCCAACCCCGAAACTGCTGGTGCCGGCAATGCAGAAAATCCGCCCGACCATGATGTTGTCGGTGCCTCTGATTATCGAAAAAATCTACAAACAACAGGTGTTGCCGAAATTCACGAGCAATGCTTTCATGAAAAAATTATACAACTTCGCCCCTACCCGGAAGCTGCTTAACCGTCTGGCGGGTAAAAAGCTGATGCAGACCTTCGGCGGAGAAATCGTATTCTTCGGAATCGGCGGTTCAAAGCTGGATCCGGTGGTGGAACGTTTTTTGCGTGAAGCCAAATTCCCGTATGCCATCGGCTACGGACTGACAGAGACCGCGCCCATGACAGCCGGTTCGGGTCCGAAACACACATTCCTGCAAGGCGTGGGTCTTGCCATGGAAGGCGTACAGATGAAAATCAACGAACCGGATGCCAACGGTCAGGGAGAAATCTGGATCAAGGGTCCCAACGTGATGAAGGGATATTATAAAAAACCGGAACTGAATAAAGAGGTGTTCAGCGAAGACGGCTGGTTCAAGACCGGCGACCTCGGCAGCATCGACCAGAAAGGACGACTGACCATCCGCGGGCGCATCAAGACCATGATACTCGGTTCGTCGGGCGAGAATATCTATCCGGAGGAGATTGAATCTATCATCAACAACTTCCGTTTCGTAAACGAATCATTGGTTGTAGAATCCAAAGGCAAGCTGGTGGCCATGGTGCACTTCAACATGGAAGAGCTGGAAAAGCAGTACCAGAAACTGAAGAGCCAGGCGGGCAACTACAAGAGCGCCGTGAGCGACTATGTCGAGGAACAGAAGAAAGAGCTGTTCAACTATGTAAACGCACGAGTAAACAATTTCTCGAAACTGCAACTGGTGCTGGTGCAGCATGAGCCTTTTGAAAAGACTCCGACACATAAAATCAAGCGTTTCCTTTACAACAACATCAACATAAAATAGGAACGGGAAAACGACGCACAGCGTCTCCGATATAAACCTGCGTTTCTGCCAGAGGCGCAGGTTTTCTTATCCGTCAACATTCAATACAATCAAATATGAGACTAAATAACCTTATTCTGGCAGGCATCATCCTTATCGGAAGCCTTGCCTCCTGCAACAGCCGTCATTTCATTACAGACCCACAGGAACGGCAGGTTGTAGAACAAGACTTTGCAAACAAACAGCAACTATTCCCCCATATCCAACTCAACAGTGACGGCAAGCTCACACCGGAAGAGGAGGAAGCGTGCAAATTTCTCTACGCCTACATGCCGATTGGCGATGTGACAGACTACGACTTGTCATTCTGGCTGAACAACATCCGGTATACCCTGCGAGCACGAGCAGAGATGCCCTGGGGAAAGACTGTGCCAGAACGGGAATTCCGCCACTTTGTGATGCCGGTGAGAGTAAACAATGAAAATCTCGACCATTCGCGTCAGGTGTTCTACGAAGAGCTGGCAGACCGAGTGAAGGGACTTTCCCTATACGACGCCGTGCTGGAGGTGAACCACTGGTGCCATGAAAAAGCCATCTATACTCCGAGCGACTCGCGGACCAGTTCGCCATTGGCGACAGTCAAGACAGCCTACGGACGCTGCGGAGAAGAATCGACCTTTCTGGTAGCCGCCCTGCGGTCGGTGGGCATTCCCGCCCGACAGGTCTACACTCCCCGCTGGGCACATACCGATGACAATCACGCCTGGGTAGAGGCTTGGGTAGACGGGAAATGGTATTTTCTAGGAGCCTGCGAGCCGGAGCCGGTGCTCAACCTGGGCTGGTTCAATGCCCCGGCCAGCCGCGGTATGCTGATGCACACCAAGGTATTCGGCCGCTATAACGGACCGGAAGAGGTGATGAGCGTGACACCCTGCTACACTGAAATCAATGTGATCGAGAACTATGCACCCTGCACCCCAGCCACCGTGACCGTCACCGACGAACAAGGCAAAGCCGTGGCAGGCGCACAGGTCGATTTCAAAATATACAACTATGCAGAATATTGCACGGTAGCCAGCAAAGTGACCGATGAACAGGGACAAACCAACCTGACAGCCGGTCTGGGCGATATGTTGGTCTGGGCGACCGACGGTAAAAAATTCGGTTTCGGAAAACTTTCCTTCCGAGAAGGAAACCAACTCACCGTTGTACTGGACAAACAGGCCGGAGAGATAAACGAACAAGACTTAGACATCGTGCCTCCCACCGAGAGCAACAAACCGGTGAGCGTAACACCCGAACAACGGGCGGAAAACACCCGCCGCATGGCTGAAGAAGATTCCATCCGCAATGCCTATACCTCCACCTTTCCGGATGCCGAACAGGCAAACACCATCGCCAAAGTTCTGGGACTGGAAAGCAAGAAATTCACACCGCTACTACTGGCATCCCGCGGTAATCACGAAGAGCTGATTGCCTCCTTCGAAACATTGGAACAGGACAAACGCAACATCGCCCTCCGCCTGTTGCAAGAGGTGTCGGACAAAGATCTGAGAGACATACCACAGGAGGTGTTTACCGCCCATGTGAACGAAACGCCCGAAGCGACCCATCCCCTATTCGACCGCTATGTGCTCAACCCGCGCATCTCGAACGAAATGCTATGTGCCTACAAAGCTTTTCTGCGCGAAGAGCTGTCCAAGGAGGTAGATACGGCAGCCGTACAGGCAAATCCCGATGTCCTGACCCAATGGTGTAACCGACACATCACCCTACATGACGAACTGAATCCACAAAGCATACCGGTGACTCCCATCGGCGTATGGAAAGCCCGTTGCGCCGACCGCCATTCACGCGACATATTCTATGTAGCAGCCTTGCGCAGTCTGAACATTCCGGCCCGCATAGACGAAGTGACCGGCAAGACCCAATATGCCAACAAGTCCGGAGAATGGCAGGATATCAACTTCACCGCAGCCGCACCTGCAAATACCCCTCAGGGCACACTGACAGCCGACTACCAAGCTGTAAAGGCATTGACCGACCCGGTATATTACTCCCACTTCACCCTCTCGCGGTATGAGAACGGCAGATTCAAACTGCTCACCTTCCCGGAGGACAAAAGCAGCTGCTGGAGCCGACTGTTGAAAAACGGTCTGCCTCTGGACACGGGATACTACATGCTGGTGACAGGAACGCGTCTGGCCAGCGGCGGAGTGTTGAGCAAAGTCAGTTTCTTCAACATAGAAAAAGACAAAAACACCCGTCTGGAACTTGTGATGAGAGAAAATCCAGACGAGGTGAAAGTAATCGGCAACTTCAATTCGGAAGCACTATTTACCCCGCAAGGCAAAACAGAGGCACAAAGCATCCTGCAAACCACCGGACGCGGCTACTTCATCGTAGCCATACTCGGAGCCCGTCAGGAGCCGACCAACCACGCCATCCGTGATATTGCAGCTTTGAAAAGCGACTTTGAGAAATGGGGACGCGGCATGGTGATGCTCTTCCCGGATGAAAAACAACTCGCCAGCTTCCGCCCGGATGAATTTCCCGCACTGCCGGAAACCATCACCTACGGAGTAGACCGCGACAACAGCATCCGCCGGATGATTATGGAAAACATGGAGCTGAAAAGCGATGACCTGCCCATCTTCATCATAGCCGACACCTTCAACCGAGTCGTCTTCCTCTCGCAAGGCTACACCATCGGTCTTGGCGAACAACTGATGAAGACCATACATAAAATCAGCGAATGACCTGCAAGCCGGATGCTGTTGGGCATCCGGCTTTTTCAACATAGGTATAAACACCACCGTCCAATACGCATTTGCATTGTTTGGACAGCCCCGACTTTCCGGTAATTTTGCAGGAGATAAAACAGGTCATTTATTCACGGGCATTATGCAAAAATTAACCGAGAAACTTCAACAAGACATCCACTACCAAGAGAGCATGAACAGCTGCATGAACTGTGGAGTGTGCACAGCCATCTGCCCTTCAGCGGAATTTTACAGTTACGACCCCCGCATCATCGTAGACACGGTACAACGGCAGGACGAAGAGAGTCTGCAGACCCTTCTGCGTTCGGAAACCATCTGGTATTGCGGCGAATGCATGTCGTGCAAGACCCGCTGTCCACGGAGCAATACTCCGGGTGGAGTGATTATGGCCCTACGCCGACTGTCGCAGGAAGAGGGACTGTTCGTAGAGTCAGAGAAAGGACGTCAGCAATTTGCACTGAAACGCGTGTTGGGCAACAACATCCTCAACTACGGCTATTGCGTGACACCGGACATCGTGCGGCCGGAGATGCATCCGGAACAGGGTCCCGTGTGGGAATGGATATACGAACACCGCGATGACCTCTACGAGCGGGTACACTCAAACTACCGGAAAGAGGGGGCCGGCACGTTACGGAAAGTGGATGACGAATCCATGGAAGAACTCCGGAAAATCTTTGAAGTGACCGGCGGCAAAGAATTTATGGAACAGATAGAGAACCGCTCACTGGAAAAAGCCAAAGAAATGGGCATGGACGGAGAGAGCTATTTCCTACATACCTATATGGCAAACAACGGGCAACACCAATAACATCCAATCATGAATCTCGAAGGCAAACAACAAATATGGAAAGACTATCAGAAAGAGATAGCCGATGACAGATATTACTATGCCCGGAGCTGTATCCGGCAGACATTTTTCCCCGGTTCGGAATGGGCCTATCTGGACATTCTAGGCAACCGTCTGGGCAAGACCGTTTTTGACGACCCGCGACATACCACCTGTACCGGTATCGGCTACCACTCGGATGTGGTACCGCTGGAAACCATCATGACGGTGGTGGCACGCCATTTTGCCCTGATGACCGAAGCCGGATTTGAAAACATGACCCCTTCGTGCATCACCTCATTCGGCATCTACACTGAAATCCTGCACACCTGGGAGACTCATCCGGAGATTGAGGAACAGACACGGGAATATTTATGGAAAGCTACGCGGAGAGAGTTTCAGAAACCTAAGAACCTGGCACATACATCGGATGTCATCTACAAATTCCGCCACGAGATAGCAGCCCAGAAAATGCACAGTCTGACCGATGTACACACAGGCAGGCCCCTGCGGGTGGTGGACCACATCGGCTGTCACTATGCCAAGATGTTCCCGACAAAGGGCATTGGAGGAGCAGAATTTCCGGCAGTACTGTCAGGAATGGTGACAGCCTGGGGAGGCGAGCCGGTGGACTATCCGGAACGCAGACACTGCTGCGGATTCGGTTTCCGCAACTACCTGGTGCTTGCCAACCGTGGTTTTTCTGTGGCCAACTCCAAGAAAAAATTCGAATCGATGCAGCCCTACGAACCGGATTTCATCATCACCAACTGCCCGGGTTGCTCCATGTTTCTGGACAAATGGCAATACACCATCAGCGAGATGGAAGGCACCACCTACGGCAAAGACGGACACGGCATACCAGTGTTGACTTACGAAGAGGCAGCCGCCCTGGTGTTGGGATATGACCCTTGGGAAATCGGTCTGCAGATGCACCAGGTAAATGTAGAGCCCCTATTAGACAAAATGGGTATCTCCTACGATCCGGAAGCAAAATATAAAAACCTGAGAGGCGAAAGCATGGGACGCCCGAAATGTCCAACCTATTTAAAGTAAAAACATGAATGTCATCATCATAGGAGGCGGAGCTGCCGGATGTGAAGCAGCCTACCGCCTGGCAGAAGCCGGAATTACGGTGGAATTGATAGAAAAAGAATGTGAAACAGGCGGCAACCTGAACAACTGGTATCAGCTGTTTCCCGACCGGAAACAGGCAGAAGAGTTGCGCCAGCAATTGAAACAGCACCTGCAACATCCCTCCATCCACCTATATACCAACTCCGAGCCGGTGAAAACCACCCGCTCGACAACGGGCAAATTTACGGTGGAACTGAATCACGGAGCCCTGCTGGAAGGCGATGCGCTGCTGTTGGCTACAGGATTCCGCATCTTCGACGCCCACCGCAAAGAAGAGTACGGCTATGGCATCTATGAAAATGTCATTACGTCGGTAGACCTGGAAAACCTGTTTACCAATCACAACATCACCACAACAACCGGCGCCACCCCACAACGCATCGGTCTGATACAATGTGTCGGTTCCCGGGATGAAAAGATATGCAACTACCACTGTTCGAAAGTGTGCTGCATCACAGCTGTGAAACAAGCCATTGAACTGCGGGAAATGCTTCCGGAGGCAGAAATCTTCTGTTTTTACATGGATATGCGCATGTTCGGTCCCGGATATGAAGAACTCTATCGGGAGGCACAAGAGAAATACCGCATCAAATTTGTGCGGGGACGTCTATCTGAAGCGTCAGAGAACCAATCCAAACAACTGTATGTGAAGTGTGAGGACACACTGGTGGGAAAACCATTGCGCATGACACTTGACCTGATGGTGCTGATGGTGGGCATGGAGCCTTCGGATGGAGGCAGATATCTTGCCAGAGAACTTGGACTGAATCTCGCCCCCAATGGATTCCTGCAGGTGAAAGACCCACATTATATCCCTAATGGTACGAATGTGGAGGGAGTATTTGTTGCGGGATGCAGCACAGCCCCCATGAACCTGACCGATACGCTGACAGATGCGCGCTCGGCTGCAATAGAAATCATTCATTATCTGAAGACCACAAAACAATAACCCATAAAACCAAAAAGAGACCATGGCCAATTTCTGGGGATTTTCCATCAACGGAGCACGTGTCATTGACTATGATAAAAACGACCGCTCCATGGCAGAACAAATCGACGCCGAAGTGGCAAGCACCCGTCTTTGTATCGGCTGCGGAGGTTGCACCGCTACCTGTACGGCAGGCTCGTTCACAGACTTCAATATCCGCAAACTGCAGATGCTGATGAAAAGAGGCGAGACAAACGAGGTGCGGGAACAACTCCACAAATGCATGCTGTGCGGCAAATGCCTGCTCGTATGCCCGCGAGGCGTGGACACCCGCCGGATGATTCTCAGTATGATCAAATATATCGACAACCAAACACTATAATCCACCATCATGTATTACGACCCGTTTGTACTCCCCTTCACCCTCGGACTGAATATTCTGCTCATTTATCTGGCAGTGACCTATTTCCGCTGGATTCGTAAATTTTCACGTGAAGAGAAGCGTACAATCCTCCGAAATATGTTCAGCCTCAAGACCCTTAAAGCCATCCGAGAGGTATTTTTAGAATGTCTGGTGCACCACAAGATATACCGGACCAGCCCCTTCCTCGGATACATGCACATGTGTTTCGGTCTGGGGTGGTTTCTCTTAATCGTCATAGGAAAAATAGAATCGCTGGTCTATCATACCAGTCTGTTGAATCCCCCTTACTTTGCTATCTTCTTCCGCTTTTTCCATCCGGCACAAGAGACATTCCCATACAGCGATACCTTTGCCTTTCTGATGGACCTTGTGCTATTGATGATCTTATCAGGATTGGCATTGGCATGGTTTAAACGAATGTATTCCAAAGCATTGGGTATGCAACGTACTACAAAACACCGGCCTTTCGACCGACTGATACTGACTGTGTTATGGCTTATATTCCCGCTGCGTTTCCTGGCAGAAAGCTTCACCAGCGGAGTACGCGGAGGCGGAGGTTTCCTGACCCACCATGCAGGAGCATTCTTTGACAGTTTTCTCCCCATCGAACACTTGGCCTACCCGGCCTGGTGGGCCTATTCATCGGCCTTAGGACTCTTCTTCCTACTGCTGCCATTCTCCCGATATATGCATATCCCGACAGAAATCGTATATATCTTTTTAAAAAACTGGGGAATCCAACAAGGGCGTCAATTTACCTCCATCAGTAAATTCCAACTATACGCCTGTTCACGCTGCGGTATCTGTATCGACCAGTGTCAACTGGGAACCTCTTTGGGCATGAAAGACACACAACCGGTGTATTTCCTGAAAAAAGTGCGCCACCATCTCGACCATACAGAGGCTGATTCCAACTGCCTGATGTGCGGACGCTGCGAAGCTGCCTGTCCGGTGGACCTCCGACTCAATGCCCTGCGACTCAGTCAGCGTCAAGACCATACGCATATCACCAAAAACACCTATGCCTATGTGCCTGCCCCTGCCCTCAAAACAGCCAAGGTGGCTTACTTTGCCGGCTGTATGGGTCAATTGACACCAAACGTCATCCAATCCATGCGCTACCTTTTTGAAAAAGCAGGCGTTGAATACACCTTTATCGATGAAAAAGGAGGCGTATGCTGCGGCCGCCCGATGCTACTGGCGGGCAATCATCATGCAGCTTCAGTCATCATCGAAAAAAACAAAGCAGCCATTGTTGCAAGCGGTGCGGAAATACTGGTGACCTCGTGTCCCATCTGCTATAAAACATTCAAAGAGGACTACCAACTGAATATCCGTGTGGTGCACCACAGTGAATATCTGGAACAACTGATCAGCGAAAAAGCACTGCATCCCCGCCAGAGCGATGTGAAGACCGTATTCCACAACCCTTGCGAACTGGGACGCGGCAATGGCGTATATGATGCTCCAGAAAAGGTGTTGCAAACCGTCAGCCAACGTATTTCCACCCGCTATGACGGCAAGAAATCACTCTGCTGCGGCGGTTCTCTGGCCAATACGCATATCAGTCCAGCCCAACGCACCGTCATCAGCCGGGATGCCCTGAATGCCTATCTTGCCTACCGACCTGATGTGCTGGTAACAGCCTGTCCGCTATGCAAAAAAACATTCGGCAAAAACAGTACAGAAGTTCCTGTAAAAGACTTGGCAGAAATAGTAGCAGAAAACTGCTAATTTTACTATCTTTGCATGAGATACAATCTTTGGAACAATATATAACAGACAACCGCTATGCTTTGGACTCCTCAACAACAGAAAACGATAGATCAGTTTATCCAAGAAATCAAAACCATTTCCTGGTTGAAAAAGACAGGCGAACCCTCGCAGACCTACTGGGTGGTGGATACCGTCTGGGAAGCTTGTGACACACACGGGAAAGAGATGTTGGAGGTATGGGGGCGCAACTGTGCAGCCATTGAGCAAAAAGCATTGGAAAAACTGAATGACAAACAGATTGATGCCATTTTTGAGGCAGTGAGTCTGGCTATCGGCAATGAAGTGTATGAAGCCGTGTGCGACATGGAAGACCGTATCGGAGAAGAGACCGGCGAAGACCAGTCGGGCATAGAGGAGGAAATCCTGGACTTCATCAAACGGGATACCGCCTGGGCATGTGTGGAACGTCTGATCGGCCAACAAGGATTTTTCAATCGAGTGTATGAGATAAACCGCAACGGACGCTGGGCATGCTCGTGGGTAGGAAAATTTCCGAGCGGTAATTTCATCATCATGTAAAAAGCCTGACAAGCCAGTTGGATACAGACTTATCAGGCCATTTATAATCAAGCGAGCAACATTCCGGCAGCCACGCCATCAGCAACCTCTGCTGAACGTAATTCACGCAATATTCCAAGTCCAAAAGGAACGGCGAATCCCGGTCCCTTACCGGTGATTACCCGCCCGTCTACAACGACTCCATCAGCCAATACATCCGCTTCCGGCAAGCATTGTTCAAAACCCGGATAGCTGGTCAATTTCAAACGACGCCCAGCCTTCAACTGACTGAACACCATTGCCGGAGCAGCACAAATCGCAGCGACATATCCTCCTGCCTCATAATGATTTTGCATCCATTCCATCAACGGTTTGCAATTTCCCAAATGCTCAGCTCCCGGCATTCCACCCGGAAAAACAAGACATTCAGCCTTTGCTGAGAGCACCTCTTTCAAAAGAGTGTCAGCTTTCACAACAACTCCATGAGCACTGGTCACGTCCAGACTATCTGCAATCGCAACCGTCAGTACTTCCACTCCACCACGGCGCAAAATATCCACTACTGCCAATGCTTCTATATCCTCAAATCCATCAGCTAAAAAAAGATACGTTTTATTCATATTCTATCTGTTAAATATATATATTTACAATAAATCACTTGCCAAGTCGGCCAATTGGCTCCGCTCTCCTTTTTCAAGATGCACGTGAGCAAAAATATCCTGTCCCTCCATCTTGTCAATCAGATGAGACAAACCGTTGGATTTCTTATCCAGGTAGGGTGTATCAATTTGATCAATGTCGCCAGTAAAAACCATTTTAGTACCTTCACCCGCCCGAGTGATGATTGTCTTGATTTCATGTGGAGTCAGATTCTGAGCTTCATCGACAATGAAATAAACATCCGACAAACTTCTACCCCGGATATATGCCAATGCTGAAATCAACAACTTCTGATCCTTCTGCAAATCTTCTATCAATCGAGTTTCAGCACTATGCATGTTGAAACGGCGCTTGATAAATCCCAAATTGTCAAAAAGCGGCTGCATATACGGATCGACCTTCGCATTGACATCTCCGGGAAGATAGCCCAGGTCCTTGCTGGAAAGTGCCACTATCGGACGTGCAAGATAAATAAATTCATACTCCTTGTTCTGCTGGAGAGCTGCCGCCAAAGCCAATAATGTCTTACCCGTACCTGCCTTTCCGCTAACAGCCACCAACTGCACATGAGGATTCATCAAAGCATCTACAGCAAAAGCCTGCTCTGCATTTTTAGGATAGATACCGAAAATATTCGGCTTTTCAATTTTACGTACCACTTGCAAAAACGGATCATAGCAGGCGAGCACAGAAGCATTGCCATTACGCAATATATAATAGGAATTACCCTTCAAAGTCTGTCCCGGAAAAACCTTAGCGACAGGCACACCATTGGTATTCTTGTAAATTTCATCAATCAAAGAAACATCAAAATCATCGATTTCACGAACGCTATGGTTGATGGCCAAATCCAGGTCAATCACCTGATCGGTCTTATAATCCTCTGCTTCCAGACCCAGAGAACGCGCTTTCATACGCAAATTCATATCCTTGGTGACAAGAATCACCTTCTCTCCCTTCCGTTCGGCAGCCACAGCCTCGGTGACAGCCAGAATACGGTGGTCCGGAGTATCATCCTTGAAAGACTGCAGAATCTGATCGGACATCGGCACGCCCGGACGAATCCACAATTTGCCATGCCCCTTACCCAGCGAAGCACCCTTATTAAAAAAATCCTTATCGGATATCTTATCCAGCTCACGCACAAACTCACGGGCGTGAAAATTAATCTGATCGTTCCCCTTTTTAAACTTATCCAATTCCTCCAATACAACTATCGGTATGATGATATCATTATCCTGAAAATTGTACACTGATTTGTAATCATGCAGAATCACGTTTGTATCCAGCACAAATGTCTTTTTACCCTTTGTTTTCATGGCGAGATGTTTTTCATTAGTTAGGGCAAGATACAAAAAAAAGTGGTAAAAACCACTTTTCTAATGTATAAATCTAAACATGCGATTCCATCTTATCTTACCGAGGAAATTTTTGTCCTTATCGATTGAAAGCCAAATGAAGTAAGCTTTTCCCACGATGTGGTCTTCCGGAACAAACCCCCAATACCTGGAGTCTGCCGAACAATGGCGGTTGTCGCCCATCATCCAATAATAGTCCATCTGCACGGTATAACTATCCGCAGGCTGTCCATTGATATAGATAACAGAATCCTTCACCTGCAGGTCGTTACCTTCATAGGCATGGATAATCCGTTCGTAGAGAGAGAGGGTCTTGAGATTCAATTCCAGTTTATCACCCTTTTTAGGAATATAGAGAGGACCGAAGTTATCCACGTTCCAAGGATAATTCAGCGTATCAAACGGGAAAATATCAGTTTTTGGGGTAGTCTCTTCGAGAGGAGTAACCGATATGACATTAGGAAATTTCTTCAATTTTTCGACCATTTCAAGCGTCAGCGGCAACTCATAATATGACTCGTCACCAATCATATCATCAAAAGCGAGACCGATATCCTGCAATTTCAGTTTATTTAATCGGGAACCGTTGGTACGCACTTCATAGACATATTGCAGTTTTTCCGGATTATCCGCCATTTCCCCATTTACATATAACTGGCGATGGCGCAACTCAATCTTATCCCCCGGCATACCGACACAACGTTTGATGTAATTTTCCCGCTTGTCAACCGGACGAGAAATCACTTCAAAAGAGCTGTGTATATAATCACGGGCATTTTTTTCAGCCTCCGTCTGAGACATTCCGGGATATTGGAAGCGGAATCCTTTAGCCGTTTCACGCAGTTGGGCATAATAATCCGGATTCTCCCTTCCCACAATCACAGTGTCACCCGCCGGGAAGTTGAAAACAACAATATCATCACGCTTCAATTTGGATGTTCCGGCAATACGCTTGTAAGGCCACTTAATCGCTTCAGAATAAGCTTTGGTACTAGCTGTAAAAGGCAAGGTATGGTGAGTAAAGGGCACAGACAACGGTGTATTCGGCAACTTCGGTCCATAGGCAACCTTGCTGACAAACAGATAGTCGCCTACCATCATACTCTTCTCCATGGAAGACGTCGGGATCGTATATGCCTCAAAAAAGAACATACGAATCAACGTTGCTGCTACGACAGCAAAGATAAGCGCATCTATCCACTCAACCACCTTCGTCTGCTTTTCAACACCTTTTTTCTTCCAGAATGCCCAGTGTACCCGTTTGGTAATATAGATATCAAAAATTACAGGAACCAATATCAACAGCCACCAACTGCCAATCCAATAAGCCCATAGCAGGTAGATGAATATAACAATCCCAAATTTCACCCATTTATTCGTCAGGATATCTCTCATAGTCATACAATATTTCAAAATGATAATTTATCAGAAAGCAAATCGTCCATATTATAAAGTCCCTTTTTACCGACCATAAATTCGGCTGCCAATACAGCCCCTTGTGCAAAGCCCTCTCGAGAGAATGCCGAATGGCGGATTTCGATTTCATCAACGGCCGATTTGTATGTCACACCATGAATACCGGGCACTTCCCCGATACGTTTGGCTGTTACAGGTACGGTATCCGGCTCCATCGGCATGCCTTCATCCAACTTCCATGAATGATAGGCTGTCAGATTATCAAGGATACCTTCTGCCAAGGTGATTGCAGTGCCGCTGGGAGCATCCATTTTATGGATATGGTGAGTTTCTTCTATAAAGACGCGGTAATCACTGAACCCGTTCATCATTTTAGCCAAATACTTATTCAAGCGAAAAAAGATATTCACCCCGATACTAAAATTGGAAGCATAAAAGAATCCACCATTCTTCTCCTTCACACATTTCTTTACTTCCTCCCACTGTTCCAACCACCCTGTAGTGCCGGATACCACCGGAACCCCACATTCCATACACCATTTATAATTATCTACTGCCACATCGGGCATCGTAAATTCGATGGCAACATCTGCCTGTTTCAGTTTTTCAGAAATAAAATCTTCCCTATTTTTATCATCTACAGTCAAAATAATTTCATGTCCCCTCTCCTGCGCAATACGCTCAATCATCTTTCCCATTTTGCCGTAGCCCAATAAAGCTATTTTCATATGATACATCTATTAAGTTATTGCAAAGTTAATACTTATTCCCAAACTAGCGCAATAGATGATACAGAAAAAGGCTGCTTCTCAGCAGCCTTCTCTCAGGATATTTTTCAATAATTACTTCGCAAATTCTTTAGCTTTTGCAACTACAGCTTTGAAAGCTTCCGGATGATTCATTGCTAAATCAGCCAAAACTTTACGGTTCATGTCAACATCAGCTTTATGAATCAGACCCATAAATTTAGAGTAAGACAACCCTTCCAATCTGACAGCAGCATTAATTCTCTGAATCCACAATGCTCTGAATTCTGATTTCTTTTTACGTCTGTCACGGAACGCATATGTCAAACCTTTTTCATATGTGTTTTTGGCAACCGTCCAAACATTTTTTCTTGCACCAAAGTTACCTTTGGTTTGTTTCAAAACCTTTTTTCTACGTGCTCTTGAAGCAACGGCATTTTTAGCTCTTGGCATAATCTTTAATTTTTTGAATGTCAGCGTTTCCTCTTCTGGAAAACTTACGGCATGACACCCAGGTTAATAAACTAGTTTCTTTAATTCTTACATTACAAGCATCTTGCGAACAGACTCCAAGTTGTGTCCGTCAACAACAGTTGCATGAGTAAGATTTCTTTTTTGTTTTGTTGTTTTCTTAGTCAAAATGTGACTTTTGAAAGCGTGTTTTCTTTTGATCTTTCCAGTAGCAGTAAGAGTAAATCTCTTTTTAGCGCTACTTACTGTCTTCATCTTTGGCATCTTCTCTTAATTTTAAAGTGTTTCAGAAAAATATAATTATCCGGTTCTCACCGATATCCTGCGAATTCACCGACTGTATATTCCGGCGGCCTACTGTTTTTTAGGCGCCAAAACAACAATCATTTTCTTTCCTTCTAATTTCGGAGCTGCCTCTACTTTGCCATAATCTTCCAATTCTGCAATAAATCGAGACAGAATATTATCACCTTGGTCTTTGAACAAGATAGAACGCCCTTTGAAGAACACGTATGCTCTTACTTTAGCTCCTTCCTGCAAAAATTCCTTTGCATGTTTCAATTTAAAATTGAAATCATGATCGTCGGTCTGAGGTCCGAAACGAATCTCCTTGATAACGACCTTGACACTCTTGGCTTTAATCTCTTTCTGTTTCTTCTTCAGTTGATACAGAAATTTACTATAATCAATGATACGGCAAACTGGCGGTTCGGCATTTGGAGAAATCTCCACCAAATCCAGCCCTGCGGCATCTGCCATTGCCAAGGCTTCACGTAAAGGGTAAACACCCGTTTCGATATTTTCTCCCACAACTCTTACCTGAGCTGCACGGATTGACTCATTGATTCTGTGCTGAGGTTCTTTACTAACCTGATTTCTTGAGCCTCTGACTTCCATTCTTTGTGCTATATTAAATCCTCCTTATATTAGTTTATTTATAACTGTAAATGGTCTCTAACTGACTATTTACCTCATTATTTATCTTTTCAATAAATTCTTCAACGGACATTGTACCCATGTCTCCTTGTCCCTGACGACGTACAGAAACAGTGTTGTTATTCATCTCATTTTCACCGACAATCAGGAGATACGGGATTTTTTTCAACTCATTGTCACGTATCTTACGCCCAATCTTTTCGTTACGGTCGTCTAAAACGGTGCGAATATCGGAATTATTTAATAAATCCGAAAGTTTTTGAGCATAATCGTTGAATTTTTCGCTAATCGGCATAACTACCACCTGATCAGGAGCCAACCACAACGGGAATTTTCCGCCTGTATGCTCTATCAACACTGCCACGAAACGCTCCATACTACCAAACGGCGCACGGTGAATCATTACAGGGCGGTGTTTCATATTATCGGCACCGGTATACTCCAAATCGAAACGTTCCGGCAAATTATAGTCAACCTGGATCGTACCCAACTGCCATTTACGTCCGATAGCATCCTTCACCATAAAGTCAAGTTTCGGGCCATAGAAAGCAGCTTCACCCAATTCAACTGTAGTTTTCAATCCCTTCTCATTGGCAGCCTCAATAATAGCCTGCTCTGCCTTCTCCCAATTCTCATCTGTACCGATATACTTCTCACGATTATTCGGATCGCGTAAAGAAATCTGTGCCGTAAAGTTTTCAAAGTTAAGCGCATTGAAAATGATAAAAATAATATCCATCACCTTCTTAAACTCATCCTTCAACTGATCGGGAGTACAGAAAATATGCGCATCATCCTGGGTAAATCCACGTACACGAGTCAAGCCATGCAATTCACCACTCTGCTCGTAACGATAAACGGTACCGAATTCAGCAAAGCGCAATGGCAGATCTTTATAAGAACGCGGTTTGAATTTATAAATCTCACAATGGTGAGGACAGTTCATCGGTTTCAGCATAAACTCTTCACCTTCCTGCGGAGTAGTAATCACCTGAAAACTGTCTTTTCCATATTTCTGATAGTGGCCTGAAGTCTTATACAAATTAACATTACCGATATGCGGAGTCATCACCTGCTGATAACCATACTCCTTCTGTACTTTACGCAAGAAAGACTCAAGACGGTCGCGCAGCATAGCACCTTTCGGCAACCACAAAGGCAGACCTGCACCTACAGACTGAGAGAACGTAAACAACTCCATTTCCTTACCGATTTTACGGTGGTCGCGCTGTTTAGCCTCTTCCATCATCACCAACCATTCATCCAACATTTTCTGTTTCGGGAAAGTGATACCGTATATACGGGTCAACATCTTATTATGTTCGTCACCACGCCAGTAAGCTCCTGCAAGACTAGTCAATTTAATAGCCTTGATATAAGAAGTATCCGGCAAATGCGGGCCACGACACAAGTCAGTAAAAGAACCTTGACGATAGTAAGTAATCTTACCATCTTCGAGGTCATTAATCAATTCAACCTTATATGTTTCGTTCAATGCATTGAAGTGGTCGAGTGCCTCCTGTTTGCTCACATCGATGCGACAGAATTCCTCTTTCTGACGAGCTAATTCAAGCATTTTCTTTTCAATGGCAGCCAAGTCTTTATCTGTCAACACAACACCTTCACCCGGCTCAATATCATAGTAGAAACCATTATCGATAGCAGGTCCGATACCGAATTTTGTACCGGGATACAACTGCTGCAATGCTTCAGCCATCAAATGGGCAGATGAATGCCAGAAAGCATGTTTTCCTTCTTCGTCATCCCATGTATACAACTTAATTTCAGCATCTTCTGTAATAGGACGAATCAAATCCCATGTTTCGCCATTTACAGAAATTGACAACACTTCCTTAGCCAACTTCGGACTAATCGATTTTGCAATATCAAGACCGGTTACTCCCGACTCGAATTCCCTTGCATTTCCATCTGGAAATTTAATCTTTATCATAATCAATCTATTTAAACACTACGCTACGT
>CAJJNP010000008.1 GCA_905193145.1 uncultured Odoribacter sp.
TGACCATTACAATCTTGACATGATTATAGCATTGGGGTATCGTATCCAGTCGCATGTGGCGACTCGTTTCCGTCGCTGGGCAACCCAACGGCTTCACGAATACATCCAAAAGAGATTTGCTATGGATGACGAGCGATTGAAACAGGGAGGAAACCGATTTTGATAAAGAAATAAAGAAGTTGAAAGACAATAATTCAAACTAATCCTTGTCGGGCAGGGTTTGAAGGATATATTTAGTCTAAGAGTGAAGAATATCCATTCTGAAGAAAACTCACGCAGATTATTATTTGTTTTATAAGTAAAAGCACTATTGGTGCGGGTGGTAAATCTTGGACGTTGGGCATACCTTTGCGGTTATGTGAATGCGGATGAGATGTGGCAGATTATGCAGGTGGCAGCCGATACGACTGTTGAGCATTTCTCTTCATGGGAGGAGTACGGGCGAAGTTTCATTATGGGTAGGGGTGTTTGGCACGGTGATCCGGACGACAGCGAAACGGCAAAGGAAATTTTATGGTATGTTTTGATTGTTTCTTCATAAAAAAGTAACTTGAAAATATTATTTTTGCTGGCATAAAATTCATAACAATAGCTATGGACGATTATTATCAACAGGTTTAGGCAGGCAAAGGTGGACTCAATGCCTTTGTTTGCCGATAGAAATGACAAAAAAGGTATTATGAGAAAATTTTTGGATTGCAAAAACGGGTTTGCTGAGCAGAAGGTGTGGCAGACCGGCTGCTGGATTAGTGTGGTGAAACCGGCAGAGGATGATGTTCGGTATCTGACGGACGAGTTATTGATTCCCCAGGCTTTTTTATCGGATATTGAAGATGTGGACGAGCGTCCCCGTATGGAGACTGAAGACGGGTGGACACTGATGATTTTGCGCATTCCTTATCGGAATGCGCATGACGATATCCCTTTTATTACCGTGCCGTTGGGGATTATTATGAATGAAGATTGCCTGGTGACCATCTGTCACTATGAAACGGATATGTTGCCGGATTTTCTGGTTTATATGCGGAGAAAAGGATTGGAGGTGCAGAATAATTGGGATCTGTTGTTCCGCCTGTTCTTGTCTTCGTCGGTGTGGTATCTGAAGTATCTTAAGCAGTTGAATAATCAAAGCCGTGCGGTGGAAAAGGAGTTGGAACGCTCTATCCAGAATGCAGAACTGCAAAGATTGTTGAAGATTGAAAAATCGTTGGTGTTTTTTATCACTTCTTTGAGAGGTAATGATAATCTGCTGATAAAATTGAAGATGTTGAAAAGTCAGCGGCAGTATTTTGATCCTGAACTGGTGGAAGATGTCGAAATCGAATTGCGGCAGGCACAGGATACTTCGAGGATTTACAGTGATATCTTGAGCGGGACGATGGATGCTTTTGCTTCTGTGATTTCAAATAATCTGAACGTTATCATGAAACGTATGACCGCAATTTCGCTGTTGCTGATGATTCCGACCTTGATTGCCAGTTTGTATGGTATGAATATACAGAACGGCTTGGAGGAGGCTCCTTATGGGATGTGGCTGATTGTCGTGATCTCTGTTTTGTTTTCGGTGGTGACTTTTTGGTTGTTTAAAAAGAAGAAGTGGCTTTAACTCTTTCTTAACATTCCGTTGTTTAAACTTTTTCTTATAGATGTTGTCTAACGACATGAAGAAATGAGTGTAATTAGATTATTTTGATACATTATGAGAAAAAGTTTGATAAAACCCTTGCAAAAAGTATTTTCTTTGGTTTTGTCTGTGAGTCTTTGTGTGCTGTCTGTCGGCTGTGGATCTAAAACAGACAGTGGTGCGGCTCCAAAGAAAAAAACTGCCGGCGTGCTGCCGGTGACCGGTATTGTGGCTAAGACTTCCATGACTGCTAACGGCATTCCGGTGAATGGTACGATGTTGGCGAATGAAGAGGTGGAATTGGTGTCGGAAATTGTCGGAAAGGTGAAGAAAATCTATTTTGAGGAGGGGGCTTTCGTGAAAAAGGGACAGTTGTTGCTGAAGGTGGATGATGCCGACTTGCAGGCGCAGTTGATGCGGGCGCAGTTTGAACACAAGTTGTTGGCTGAGAAGTTGGAGCGTCAGCGTATTTTGTTGAAGCGCGAGTCTATCAGCCGGGAGGCGTTCGATCAGCTGCAGACCGATTATAATATGCTCGAGGCGGATATTGAATTGTTGGAGGTTAAAATCAGCCGTACGGAAATCAGGGCGCCTTTTGATGGAGAGATGGGGTTCAGGTATGTGAGTGAGGGTAGTTATGTGCAGGCTAGTTCGAAAATTGCTACGATTGTGGATAATTCGGTGTTGAAATATGAGTTTTATGTACCGGAACGATATGCCAGCAATAAGTTGAATGGCAAGGAGGTGATGTTTAAGGTGACTGGAAGCGATGAGTTGTATTCTGCGAAGGTGTATGCCGTAGACCCCTTGATTGATGTGAAGACTCGTATGATCCTTCTGCGTGCCCGTTTCCAGAACAATAAGCATGAGTTGATGCCGGGTATGTTTGCCAAAGGTAATTTGGTGTTGGGCGGTAAAAGTGAATTTATCGCAGTGCCGACAGAAGCCGTCGTGCCGGAGATGGACGGAAAACGTTTATGGGTGTTGAGAGACGGGAAGGCGGCGAGCGTTCCTGTGGAAACTGAAAGCCGGGACGAGAAAAATGTAGAGGTGATTTCCGGAATTGTTGTCGGCGATACGATTCTGACGGGAGGGCTTATGCAATTGAGAGAGGGAATGAATGTGTCGGTGACTTTGAAACGTTAAGAGTGTCTGTACATCATCAATAAATAAACAACTGACAAATGAGTTTATCATCTACCTGTATAAAAAGACCGGTGTTTGCAACGGTGATGAATATCATCCTGATGATATTGGGGTGTATCGGTCTTGTGTTTTTAGGTGTCCGTGATTATCCGAGTGTGGACCCGCCTATTATTTCTGTATCTACCAGTTTCCCCGGGGCAAATGCCGATGTAATGGAAACACAGGTGACAGAACCCTTGGAATCGGCAATCAATGGTATTCCGGGAATCCGTTCGTTGACGAGCCAAAGCCGGGATGGACGCAGTTATATTACGGTGGAATTTGAGTTGGAGGTTGACTTGGAGACTGCTGCAAATGATGTGCGCGATAAGGTGTCGGGCGCAATGTGGAAATTGCCGGATGGTATTGATTCTCCGACCGTCAGCAAGGCGGATGCGGATGCTCAGCCTATTTTTGGTGTTTCGTTGCGTAGCGACAAACGTTCGTTGATTGATCTGAGTATGTATGCCGAGCAATATTATAAGGAGAGGTTGCAGACGATTGCCGGGGTAAGTAGTGTGTCAATTTGGGGTGAAAAACGTTATTCGGTACGTTTGCGTATGGATCCGTCGTTATTGGCCGCATACGGTGTTACGCCGATGGATGTGAGGGATGCTGTGTCGAGGGAGAATGTGGAGTTGCCTTCCGGACGTATTGAAGGAGATAATACAGAGTTGACTATCCGTACATTGGGGCGTTTGATGACAATTGAGGATTTTAATAATCTGGTGATCTTGGAGGATGGAGATAAGGTGGTGCGTTTCCGGGATTTGGGGGTTGCGGAAGTGGATGCTGAGAATACCCGTTCTATTATGAAACGGAATGGTGTGCCAATGGTGGCTTGTGTGATTATTCCGCAGCCGGGAGCCAATTATATTGACATTGTAGACCGTGCCTATAAGGTGATGGAGGAGATGCAGAAGGATTTGCCGGATGATGTGGAGGCTGGGGTCGCTTTTGATAATACGGTGTTTATACGCAATTCTATCAATGAGGTGAAGGATACAATTATAGAGGCTTTTGTGCTGGTGGTATTGATTATTTTCCTTTTCCTTCGGAATTGGCGGACAACCTTGATTCCTGTATTGGCTATCCCGATTTCTTTAGTGGGTGCTTTCTTTGTGATGTATCTGGCTGATTTTTCAATTAATATTTTGACGTTGTTGGCGATTGTGTTGGCTATCGGTTTGGTGGTGGATGATGCAATTGTTGTGATGGAGAATATCTATTCGAAAATCGAGCAGGGAATGTCGCCTTTGGAGGCAGGACATAAAGGTTCGAATGAGATTTTTTTCGCTGTGATTGCGACAACGGTGGCTTTGGTGGCGGTATTTGTGCCGATTGTCTTTTTGCAGGGTACTACAGGTCGCTTGTTCCGGGAGTTTAGTGTGGTTATTGCAGGTGCTGTGGTGATATCGTCTTTTGTGGCACTGACCTTTACTCCGATGATTTCGACCAAGTTGTTGACACGCAATGTGACGGATAACTGGTTCTACCATAAGACGGAGCCTTTGTTTGAGAGGATGATAGACGGATATCGCCGGGCGCTGGATGCATTTATGCGGGTGAGGTGGTTGGCTCCTTTGGTGTTGGTGGGTACCGGTATTGTGATTTGGTTGTTGTGGGCAACTCTTCCGTCTGAGATGGCTCCTTTGGAGGACCGCTCGAATATACGTGTTAATTCGACTGCTCCGGAAGGTGCGACTTTTGATTATATGATGCGGTATGCTGATGAATTGGGTGAATATATTGAAAAGGAAGTTCCGGAACAGGATAAGATTATACAGATGATTGGCGGTGGAAATACGAACCGTGCCAATGTGAATCTGTGGCTGCAGGCTCCGGAAAACCGAGATAGAACACAGCAGGAAATAGCGGATGAATTGTCGTTGAAGGTGCGCAATTTTACGGGAGCAAGGACGATGGTATCTCAGCAACAGACGTTTGGTGGCCGACGTGGTGGTCTGCCGGTGGAATATGTAATACAGGCTAAAAATCTGGATGATTTGAAACGTGTGTTGCCCCGTTTTATGGATGAGGTTAATAAAAGTCCGGTGTTTTCTGTGGCGGATGTGAATTTGAAGTTTACAAAACCGGAGTTGACAATCAATATCGACAGGGATAAGGCTGCCGTGTTGGGAGTTTCAATGAAGAATGTTGCTCAGACTTTGCAGCTGACTATGAGTGAGCAGCGTGTGGGATATTTTATCTTGAACGGTAAACAATATCAGATTTTAAGTGAGATTGACAAGGCTTATCGAAATAAACCGTCTGATTTACAGAATATTTATGTGCGTAATGATAAGGGGGAATTGATTGCATTGGATAATCTGGTGACGACTAGTGAAAGTTCTATGCCTCCACAGTTGTATCGTTACGACCGTTTTGTGGCAGCTACGGTTTCTGCCGGATTGGCTAAACGTCAGACGATTTCTCAGGGATTGGCTGAAATGGACCGTATTGCGGCAGAGGTATTGGATGATAATTTTAAAACGACGCTTTCCGGTAGTTCAAAGGATTTTGTCGAGAGTTCTTCCAGTTTGTTGTTTGCATTCTTGTTGGCACTGGTATTTATTTATTTAGTGTTGGCTGCTCAGTTTGAGAGTTTCAGGGATCCGTTGATTATCATGTTGACGGTGCCTTTGGCTTTGATTGGAGCTATGGTGGCTTTGTGGTGGTATGGACAGACAATGAATATTTTCAGCCAGATCGGTATTATCATGTTGATAGGTCTGGTGTCTAAGAATGGTATCTTGATTGTGGAATTTGCAAATCAGCGCAAGGCGATGGGCGAACCGCTTCTGGAAGCGGTGAAGAATTCGGCAGTGGCTCGTTTCCGTCCGATATTGATGACCAGTTTATCTACAGTACTGGGTATTTTACCGATGGCAATGGCTACGGGTGCTGGAGCAGAGAGCCGGGTGGCTATGGGTATTGCTGTGGTAGGAGGAATGGTTTGTGCGACTTTCTTGTCTCTGTTTGTGATTCCGGCAATTTATTCTTATTTGTCGAAAGAGTTGAAGAATGTAGTGCGAGAAGATGTGCACAAAGAGTAGGTGGAGATGATAAATGAATCAACTTTATGTAGTTTATGAAAAAGAAGATTTTTATATATATAGGTTTGATAGCAGGGGTCTGTTTATTGTCGGCTCTTGGAGCTGTTTGTAATGCTCAGGATTATTCGGATAAAAAGGTAATGACCTTGGACAGTTGTATTCGGCAGGCATTAAGGGCCAATTATTCGATACAGATTATCCGAAATGCAGAGATGCAGGCTAAAAATAATGTGACCATAGGACCGTTTCTACCGACAGTGGCGTTGCAGGCTTCACAGGACCAGACGATTGCAAACAGCAAGACGGAATCCAATGGGGTGACTAATACTCAGAATTGGGCGCGTTCAAATAGTTTGTCTGCCGGTGTCGCTTTGAATTGGACATTGTTTGACGGTATGGAGATGTTTGTCACTCGCGATCGGTATGAGGAATTAATGGCAATAGGAGAGTTGAATACCAAAGCGGCAGTCGAGAATCTGATTGTGGAGGTGGCCTCGTGTTACTATGAGGTGGTGAGACAGCAAAGTAAGGTGGATGCAGCGAGACATTCGCTGGATTTGTCGATGTTGCGTTATAAGGAGGCTTACGATAAATATGTGTTGGGTTCGTTATCCGGTCTGGAAGCGTTGCAGGCAAAGTTGGACTTGAATGCCGACAGCTCTACATATATGCAGGAGCAGCAGGCTTTGAAAAGTGCTTATATCACACTGAATACCGTGATGAATGCCGATTTGCATAGACATCAGTATGTGAAAGATTCGATTGTATTGAGGGCACCTCTTAAGTTTCGGGAACTAGAGCGGAATGTATTGGAGTATAATACGACTTTGCAAATTGGCCGAAGGGATTGTAAAGTATCGAAATTGGATATGAAAATTGCCCGTGCGGCTTTGTTTCCAAAATTAGATTTTCAAGGAGGTTATAATTTTAGCCAGACAAAGTCGCCTTCTAAAGTGACAACCTTGAACCGTTCGGATGGACCTTATTGGGGTTTTTCTCTCAGTATGAATGTATTTAACCGTTTGGAAAACCGACGGAAAATCAAGAATGCCAAATTAGATATGGAGAATTCGGAATTGACTTACCAAGAGGCAGAATTGCAGGTAAAATCGGATTTGGCACAATTGTATAATACTTATACGAATAATTTGGTGTTGGTGAATTTTGAAAAAGACAATGCTCGCATTGCTTTTGAAAATCTTGATGCTGCAATGGAAAAGTATAAGTTGGGTTCTTTGGCGGGAATAGAATTTCGTGAGTTTCAACGCAGTTATATTGATGCTGTTGACAGGGAAGTTTCGGCATTATATGATACAAAGATTTCAGAGTTGTCACTTTTGCTGATTAGCGGGCAGATTATGAGGTAAATTTCTAAATTATTCGTATCTTTGTTGGCAGAGTAATAACTTTAAAAACGAAATGTAATGTGTCGAGTTTTAATTATCGGTGCCGGTGGAGTAGGTACCGTTGTTGCGCATAAAGTTGCGAAAAATAAGGTATTTACTGATATTATGATGGCCAGCCGCACTAAATCGAAATGCGATGAAATTGCAACTGCAGTTGGTGGAAACCGGATTCAGACAGCACGTGTGGATGCAGATAGCGTTCAGGAGTTGTGTGAATTGATGCGCTCTTTCAAACCGGACATCGTGATTAATGTGGCATTGCCTTACCAGGATTTAACTATCATGGATGCATGTTTGGAATGTGGCGTGAATTATCTGGATACGGCGAATTATGAGCCGAAAGATGAGGCACATTTTGAATATAGCTGGCAGTGGGCTTATCACGATCGCTTTAAAGAAAAAGGTTTGACTGCCATCTTGGGATGTGGATTCGACCCGGGAGTTTCTGCTATTTTTACTGCTTATGCCGCTAAGCATCATTTTGATGAAATACATTATTTGGATATTGTTGATTGCAATGCCGGTAATCATGGAATGGCTTTTGCAACAAACTTTAATCCAGAAATCAATATCCGTGAAATTACACAGAACGGACGTTATTGGGAAAATGGTCAGTGGGTGAAAACTGGTCCTCTGGAAATACACAAGAGCTTGACTTATCCTAATATTGGAGAACGTGATTCTTATCTGTTGTACCATGAAGAGTTGGAGTCTTTGGTAAAGAATTATCCGACTATCAAGCGTGCCCGTTTCTGGATGACATTTGGTCAGGAATATCTGACTCACTTGCGAGTTATTCAGAATATCGGTATGGCACGTATTGATGAAGTGGAATACAATGGAACTAAGATTGTGCCTTTGCAGTTCTTGAAGGCTGTGTTGCCTGATCCGAAATCATTGGGTGAAAATTATCACGGAGAAACTTCTATCGGTTGCCGTATTCGTGGTATTAAAGATGGTAAGGAACATACTTATTATATCTATAATAACTGTGACCATGAGGCAGCTTATAAAGAGACCGGTACACAGGCTGTCAGCTATACAACCGGAGTTCCTGCTGCTTTGGGGGCTGCTATGTTTGCACGTGGTCTATGGAAAGGTGCTGGTGTATATAATGTTGAACAGTTTGATCCGGATCCATTCTTGGCTGAATTGGGAGAACAAGGATTGCCTTGGGTTGAGAAATTTGATATCGACCTGGAGGTATGATAGATAAAGATATTATTCTGAAGAATTGGGATTTGTCCACTGTGCCTTCGCCGTGCTATGTTTTGCATGAGACTTTGCTGGAAGAGAATATGCGGGTGATTGATAAGGTGCGAAAGGCTACGGGCGTAGAAGTTATTGTCGCTTTGAAGGCTAATGCAATGTGGAGTATTTTCCCAGAACTCAGAAAGCATTCTGATGGAGCCACTGCCAGTTCGCTGGCAGAGGCTCATCTCGTTTTTGAGGAATATGGAAAGCCTTCACATACGTATGCTCCGGTTTATTCTGAGAACGAAATTGATGAAATTCTGAGTTACAGCAGTCATATTACATTTAATTCTTTGAGTCAGTATGATCGCTTTGGTGAACGTGCACATCAGGCTGGTGTTTCTTGTGGCTTACGGGTGAATCCTGAGTTTTCAACGGTTGAGACTGATTTATATAATCCGGCAAGCCCAACATCTCGTTTGGGTGTCCGTTCTGTTGATATTGCTGAATGGCCAGAGGGTGTAGAGGGATTGCATTTTCATTCTTTGTGTGAATCGCGTCCTGCTGATTTGCGAGGAACCTTGGCGGCCATTGAAGAACGTTTCGGACGTTTTTTTCATAAATTGAAATGGCTGAATATGGGTGGGGGACATTTGATGACCCACAAAGATTACGATGAAGATGAATTGATTCGTATATTATGTGATTTCAGGGCTCGTTATCCTCATTTGCGGGTAATCTTAGAGCCTGGGAGTGCCTTTACATGGGATACTGGTTGTTTAGTGTCGACGGTGGAGGATAAAGTGTTCAATGGTGGTACAAATACTTTGATGTTAAATGTATCTTTTGCCTGTCATATGCCAGATTGTCTAGAGATGCCGTATAAACCGGTCATTTTAGGAGCTCATGATCCTGAAGAGGGAGAAAAGGTATGGAAGATGGGGGGAAATAGCTGTTTGGCAGGGGATTTTTATGGAGATTGGGCATTTGATGGAGGACGGGAGCCTCAGGTGGGAGATAAAATTGTTTTTCGGGATATGATTCATTATACCATGGTAAAAACAACGATGTTTAATGGAGTGACACACCCTTCTATTGGTATATGGAATCCTGAAAAGGGTTTTCGTTTGGTAAGAGAATTTGGATATAAAGATTATAAGGAACGGATGTCTTAAAGGTATCCGTCTCTATTTTGTACATATGTACGCCACTTTTCTATGAGTTGTTGCATATCTTGAGGTATTTCAGAATCGAAGGACATTCGTTTGCCGGTAGTCGGGTGTTCAAATCCGAGAGTCTTGGCATGTAAGGCCTGCCGAGGGCAGGTTTCGAAACAATTGTTTACAAATTGCTTGTATTTTGCAAACGTAGTTCCTTTAAGGATTTCATTGCCTCCGTATTCTTTGTCATTGAATAGCGGATGTTTGATGTATTTGAAATGGGCGCGAATTTGGTGGGTGCGTCCCGTTTCTAGTATGCATTCCACTACGTTTACATAGCCTAAGCGTTCCAATACACGATAGTGTGTCACTGCATGTTTGCCGTGGCTGCCATCAGGAAAGCATGCCATTACTTTACGATTTGTCAGGTTACGGCCAATGTGTCCAATGATTGTTCCTGTCTCTGTATCAAGGTTTCCCCAACACACAGCAACATATTTACGATCAGAAGTTTTATGAAAAAACTGAGATGCCAAGTGGTTTTTTGCTTTTTCAGTTTTGGCAATGACTAAAAGTCCGGATGTATCTTTGTCTATGCGATGTACTAGTCCTGGACGAGGATCGTTTTCTTTGAACAAAGGATTGTCTTTCAGATGCCAAGCTAGGGCATTAACCAAAGTTCCTCTATAGTGTCCATAAGAGGGGTGTACCACCATCCCTGCTGGTTTGTTTACAACCATGAGGTCATCATCTTCATAAACGATATTTAATGGTATGTCTTCCGGTATTATTTCAATTTCCCGGCGAGGATATGACATGACTACTGTTACAATATCTTTCGGTTTGACTTTGTAACTTGATTTTACCGGTTTGTCGTTCACGCGTATATTGCCTGCATCTGCAGCTTCTTGTATTTTAGTGCGCGAAGCATTGGGAAGTCGTGTCATAAGAAATTTATCGACACGCAATAAATTTTGACCGCTGTCAGCTTCTATGCGATGATGTTCATAGAGTTCAGATGTTGCTTCCTCTTCCTCGTCTAGCAGTTCTTCTATTTCTTCAATCTCCTCTATCATACTATTTCTTAATCAGAATGGTATCTAAAGCGGTTATTTTTTCTTTGTCAGCTGTGATATATAAATCGATGGCACTTCCTTGCTCTATAGGAAATTCAGTATCTGGATTTTGTTGGTAAATGATGGAGTTTGAGCGGTTTTCCGGAGTAATGCTTCCATCCGGAATGACTTCTCCTATATTTAGATAAGATTTCCTTATGAGGTTGATGGCATCTTTTAATTTTTTGCCCAGCAAGAATGGTACAGTTACTGTTGTGTTGTTATTCCCGTTGCCTAAAACAATGTCGATGATTGCGCCTTTGGCAAGCAGTTCATTGGGGAGTACATCAACTCCATTATGTTTGAGGGCAAGCACCAAATTTCGGAATTCAGAAGGAATATATTCTATTTTACCGATTTGGAATCCCCGTGCTTCCAATGTTTGAAGGGTTTGTCTGTAGGCTGCATTCTTTAGATTGGGGAATACTACTTTTTCCGGATTACGTGCGTTGATTGTCAAGTGAAGCATACGTCCTTCTTTGACATAGGAACCAGGCGTTGGATATTGTTCAACAATTGCTCCAGGCTCAATGTTGTCGTCATACAATGAATCAATCACTTGTATTTTTAAGCCCATTTGTGCTGTGATTGTTTGGGCTTCCTCCGGTGTAAAGTTTTGGAGTGAAGGTACTGTGATAAAGGAGCCGTGTTCCGTATAATCATCTAGCCAATACAGTACATAGGTGCTGATTCCGCAAACAAGTATCAATGCGACAAGTAGATTGATCAAAAAGAATTTGAATTTTGCAGGTATTTTTTTCATAGATATCATAATAATGATGCAAAAATAGCTCAGTTTTTTTAATTATCTATGACTTTATTCCTAAATTTGCCACTTAAAGGTTCTAAATGATATTGATTTAATTATTAGGAATGTATATGTTCAAACTTTCATTGGTTATTTTGCTTTCCTGCCTATTTTTGGAAATATTTGCCCAAGAGGTTAAAATACAGAAGTCAACAGAAATTGTTGTTATAAGAGGAGAGAGTTATTATTTGCATACTGTGCTGCCTGGACAGACTCTTTATTCTATCTGCAAGGTTTATAATGTATCTGTAGAGGAACTGAAAAAGTTAAATGACAAGAAGGAGGATAACCTGAGTCTTTATGAAGTGTTGAAGGTACCTTATGTAGAAGTGAAACAGGATAACAAGTATTATTATCATAAGGTGGCAAAAGGAGAAACGCTTTATTCTATTGCCAGGTATTATGGAATGAAACCTAAAAAACTGATAAAGCATAATGGGGATTACTCAACTTATCGTCCTTTGTCGGTAGGGGCTGTTGTTAAAGTGCCTTTGAATGATATGGATCGTTCAAAGATTCCTGTTGAGAGTCCGAAGAAAGAGTCGGTTCATGTGGAAAGTAAAGACGAAGTAAAATCGGATATAGTAAAGCCTGAAAGTGTCACACAGACTTCTGATTTGAGCCATAGTTTGACAACAGTGCCGGATACGGTAAGCGAAACGGCTATCCAAGAACCATTTGTTAAAGTTGCATTGGTTTTGCCTTTACATGCCAAAGAATATCCTACCTATAGGGATTCTCTTCCGGAGTTTCAGACTGTAAAGATTTCTGCACGTACAGAACAGTTTCTGAGCTTTTATGAAGGTGTTTTGTTGGCTGTTGATAGCTTGAAAAAAATGGGTCGGCAGATTCATCTTCATGTTTTTGATTCAGAGAAAAATTCTGCAAATATGCAGGCTCTTGCCGGTGAACTTGACCGATTGGTGCCGGATTTAATCATTGGACCTGTGTACTCTTCTGTTGCTAAAACTTTGGCGGAAAACTTGACTCATAAAAATATTCCTATAGTATATCCTTTATCTTCTAGAGGTGATAATTTAGGTGTTTATCAGAATGTAATACAAGTCAATCCCTCATTTGCCTGCATGGCAACTTATATGGCAGAATGGTTGAAAAATAAAAGTAATAATGCTAATATTATCCATATCCGCACTTATAATGAAGGAGGTGATGCTGCTGATCGGCAACTTTTAAAAGAGCAGTTTGCAAAAGTTGGAGGCATGCGTTCTTTTACCTGGAATCTGGAGCGAATAACATTGGATTCTTTGAAATCTATGTTGGTGCCGGATCAGGAAAATATCATTGTTATCCCGACAACTAAAGAGGCTGATGTTAGTAAAATATTGCCGGTATTAACTGCTTTTGTGGGGAGTTATCAGCTTTCTGTTGTCGGACTACCTGAGTGGCAGCAATTTTCATCGATAGATTTTGAGAATTTTTATAAGTTGGATACGAAGTTGTTTACTTATAGTTATGTAGATTATTCTTCAAATGCAGCTAAAGTCCTGGCGGAAAAGTATCGTAAGTACTTTTATTCAGAGCCTTCTACGTTGGTTTATAAAGCATTTGACATGGGTATGTTTTTTATCGAGTTAGCGGATACACATCGGTATAATACTTTACATGTTATAAGTGACCAAACTCGGGAAAATGATTTTTCTTTGTTTAAGTTTGGCAAAATGCTTAATGGAGTTGCTCTGGAAAACCAAGCGTTCTATATTGTGCATTTTTCTTCGGATTATCAGATAAAGATAGAAAAGTACCAATAATCACTTGGTTACTTTACCGCCATACTTCCATGTCTTTCGGTAATAATCTTCATCCAGGTTACTGATGATGACTCCTTTAGATGTGGAAGCATGAATAAAGTATCCGTTTTTAAGGAAGAGCCCTACATGACTTATTTTTTTACGTTTCTTGTTTAATGTGTTGAAAAAAACAAGATCTCCGGCTTTTAGATTGCTTTTCCCTATATGGTGACAATCATTTTTTGCAATGTCTTCTGCAGAACGTGATAGTTTTTTGTGATATACTTCTTGGTAAAGATTTCCAACTAATCCGGAACAATCAGTCCCTTTAAGAGTCATTCCTCCGCTTCGATAGGGAACTCCCAACCAATGGGAGGCTGCTGTATAAAGTCGTAAGTTGTCTTTTTTGTTTAGTTTAAATCCCAACTTCTTTGATAACTGCTCTCGCTGCATTGCTTCTTGTGCCAGGTGTTTGCTGCTGCTACAAGAAGATGAAAGAATTAGCAAGGATAAAATTCCGATAATATAGATTAATTTCATTGATTTTTTTGAAATATGTAGTCGTTAATACCAAGTTCTTTGTATGTGTTTTCCAGTTCTTTGTCATTATCTGTGATGACTAATAATTTGTCTCCGATGTCAAGCTTGCTACGTCCTCGGGGAACAAAAAAATGGTTGTTGCGCTTCACCATTACCACTAAGGTATTATCCGGAAGAGTTAAATCCATCAGATGATTGCCGTTGGAAAGTAGATTGTCGGATACCTCTATTTCCGACATTGTAGATTTGATTTCTTCTGGAAGTTCCATGCCAAAGTCATTGCCTTGTTTGGCTTCTTTTTCTGCCAGACCGAGGGCATGAGCCATGAAGCTGACTGTTGTACCTTGAGTCAATAATGAAACGATGGTGATAAAGAATACAACATTGAAAATCAAGGATGCATATTCTATGTGTGCAATTAGCGGGTAGGTTGCAAAGATGATAGGAACAGCTCCTCTTAGTCCAACCCATGAAACGTATAATTTGGCTTTGCTGCTCATCTTTCTAAAAGGCGCAAGACAGAGAAAAACGCTGATGGGCCGAGAAAATATGACCATAAATATACTGACTAGCAAACCCAATCCTGCAACTGGTAGCAATTCATGAGGGTTTACAAGTAACCCAAGAGTGAGGAACATTACTATTTGGAACAACCAAGTGAAACCGTCAAAAAATGTGGCGACACTCTTTTTATGCTGCACCTTGTGATTGCCAACAACCAGACCTGCGATGTATACCGCTAAGTAACCATTCCCTTTTACTAATTCTGTTATCGAAAAAATAAAGAATACAAAAGCCAATAGTAAAATAGGGTATAAAGAGGTGTTGTCTACATTCAGGCGATTCATGACCCATACGGCTACTTTCCCCAATAGAAAACCGGCAACGGCACCAACGCTCATCTGTATGAGAAACATCATGAATGAGTATTCCATACTTACTTCTCCAGCCGGGGCTTGGATGATTTGTATTAAGAGCAATGTCAGCATGTAGGCCATGGGGTCGTTACTTCCGCTTTCTAATTCCAGCATTGGGCGCAATTGTTCTTTTAAGCCTTGTCGTTTGCTTCGTAATATGGAAAAGACAGAGGCAGAATCTGTAGAGGACATGACGGCTGCCATTAAAAGAGCTTCCGTGAAACTGATTGCTGCGTATTGGCTAAAAAAGTCGCATACCCAATATATAAATATGCCTGTGAATAATGTTGTTAAGGCAACTCCTAAGGTGGCTAAAATAATTCCTTGTCCCAAGACCGGTTTGATTTCAGCGAATTTTGTGTCCATGCCACCAGAGAATAGGATGATACTCAAGGCAATCATTCCTATAAATTGAGCACTGGCAGGGTTATCAAATTGTATGCCTAAACCATCGCTGCCAAATAGCATACCAACTCCTAAAAACAATAGTAAAACAGGTACACCAAAGCGAAAACCGGCTTTGCCGGCAATGATGCTGAAAAATAAAAGCACAGCGCCGATGAGTAAAATATTGCCCGTGTCAATAATCATAAGGTTTTAATAATAAAGCGTTAGTAATCCTATGCAAAAATAAAACAAATAGTTTATATTCAAATTATATGCCATGTAAATAAAGTTGGAAGCTTTTTTAAAAAGCATCTGTAAATTGTTTGGTATTATTCCGATTTTTCATATTTTTACTTTTGGAATTTATAGTAAATATGGATTTATTTTTTGAGTTATGAATAAGATTGATTTGGAAGAATTAGCATTAGCCTATCCTGATAACGAAGATTTGATTCAGGTATATCAGGATTGGGGTGAAACAGAATATCTGCAGGAACTTTTTACTGTATTGGATAGCTACGAAAAAGATTGGAACAAAGAAAAAGAATTGGGAAGTTGGGCTGCTGAGTTTATTTTGGATTTATTGCAAGAAGAGGAAGGAGAGTGGGAGAATATGACTCATGAAGAGCGAATAGAACGGATGGATGAGCTTTTGGACGAGCGTTATGAAGATTTTCGTAGCAGTCATCAGTTTGCACGAATCAATAACATCAATCTCTACTTGCAGGAAGGCGAAGATTTGGACGCCATCCTTGCAGAGAATGATGATAAAATCATGTTCCCGATTTATTATCGGGAAGAGTAATTTTGATTACAATTTTCAACAGCCACTTTTATCACTCCATCCAGTCTGTTTTCAAAGATATGATAGGCTTCTTCTATATCTTTGAGAGCAAACCGATGGGTGATGAGAGGTGTGGTGTCAATTTTCCCCTCTTCTATCAGTCGGAGTATTTCTTCGCAGTCACAACCGTCCACGCCTCCAGTCTTGAAGGTCAGATTCTTTCCATACATTTCCGGAAGAGGAAGAAGTTGCGGTTTATCATAAAGGGCTACAACTGTGACAATTGCATTGGGACGGGCACATTCCCAGGCTAAGCGGAAGGAGTCGTTGCTGCCTGCCACTTCCAATACCACATCGGCTCCGCCATGCTCACTATGTCGGGATACAAATTCCTTACAATTTTCAGGTTCTGTTACCAGCACATCCGGATAATGGTTGTGGATGAATTGGATGCGTTTCGGCGACTTTTCACAAATGATAATGCGTCGTGGAGTGTGTAACATGGCACATAATAAAGTACATACTCCGGTAGGTCCTGCTCCGATGATAAGCACAGTGTCTTCGGAAGAGATTTCTGATATACGGGCAGCCCAAAATCCGGTGGCAAGGATATCGCCGACAAACAAGGCTTGCTCATTGCTGACCGTATCCGGAATCCGGTTTAGTCCTTGGTCCGCATAGGGTACACGGACATATTCAGCCTGCCCTCCATCTATCCGGCAACCTAATGCCCATCCTCCATGAGGGTTTGTACAATTGTTTACATAGCCGTGTTGACAGAAAAAGCATTCTCCGCAGAAGGTCTCTACATTCACCGTAACGCGGTCGCCGGGTTTTACTCGGGTAACGGCATCTCCTGTCTTTTCAACGATACCAACCATTTCATGACCTACAGTGATACCAGGAACAGCCCTTGGAACACTCCCGTGTTTGATGTGTAAATCGCTGGTGCAGATACTGCTGAGAGTTACTCGTACAATTGCATCGCGTGCATCTTGAAGTTCTGGTATCGGTTTCTCGGTCAATTCGAATTTGCCTTTTTCTATATAGGAGAATGTAATCATATCATTTGCTTTATTGTCGGATGACAAAGGTACTAATAAGTTTGTTGTTGTTAATCTGTTGTGACTTTTATTTTACTGCTGCTTGGTCCGGAGCGCTTCACTTGAATTTGTGTACGAATGCGGGTAGCAAGTTCTGCAACATGGCTGATGATGCCCACTCGTCGCCCTCCGAATTGGTGTAGTCGGTCAAGGGTATTGATGACAATTTCAAGATACTCATTGCTGAGGGTTCCGAAACCTTCATCAATGAATAGGGTGTCTACGTTGATTTTTTCTTTACTGATGGCTGAAAGTCCCAATGCAAGAGCGAGTGACACAATAAAGCCTTCGCCACCGGACAGCAGTCCTACATTGCGGATAGCTCCACCTTGGTGGTTGTCTATAACATTGATGGTTAACGACCCGTCTGCGCATTCCAGTTCGTAGCGGTTGCTGAGCATCTGCAGATAGTAGTTGGCTTTTTCCAACAGAGCTCTCAGTACATAGCTTTGGGCTATTTTTTTGAATTTATCTCCTTGGGCTCCACCGAAAAGACTTTCCAATTGATTCCAATTGTCTTTCTCATGGCGCAGTTGCTCTAACAGTTCCCGTTTGTGTGTGAGAAGTTGGAGTCGCTCCGCATTATTGTTAAGAATGGTTTGCAACCTAATTCTTTCTTCATGATTCGTCTTAACAATGGTGTCAATGTCATTTTTTTTATCCGTCAGACTTTCAATGGAAGCGTCATGCGGGATTTCCGGTTTTTGCCGGTTATGATGATTCAATTGTTCAACTAACTGGTTATAGGCTCCTTGTTTTTGTTGTATGTTTTTTTCCAGTCCTTCGATTTCCTGTTTATAATGTTCTACCGTTAGGGTTGGAATCTGTATGAGGTGTCTGATAAATTCTTCTGACATGTCCGGATGCTGCTGGAAATACAGATTGGCTTCAGAGTCATTTGTTTTTAAGTTTTTCCGGGTATGCTGTATGGCCCCTTGCAAAAGATTGATTTCATTGCTAAAATGGTGTAGGGCTTTTGTTAGTTGCGGTATTTCTTGTACGGCCTCGGTTTCTGTTCCAGGGAACAGTTTCTTTAATGAATCGGTTATTTCCCGGATGGTCTTGATTTCGTTTTCCAGTAGATTTGCCTGCTGGGTGAGCGTGGCGAATCTGTTGATGTTATCAGTATAATGTCGAGCTTTTTCTTGTATTTTGGCATTCAAGGTATTCAGATCCATATCCTCTGGATTGTCCTCTTTTTTGACAAGTAGAAAAAATTCTTTCCGGATAGATTGTATGTCTTTTTCAGTTTGTTCTGCCAATCCTTTTTGGTGAGCATCCTGCGTGTTCAGGCGCAGAATATTCTCTTGTAGTGTCTGATATGTTTTTCGGATAGAGTCGATATCAGTTCTGATTTTTGTTAAAACTGATTCTGCCTGGCTGAGTTGTTCTCTCTTGGTGTTGGCTTCTTTTTGAATCTGCTCGTCTTTCTGGTTTTGCAGTTTCAAAGATTCCAGCATATTGGTCAGGCGACTGATGGCATCTTCAGTCTTGTAGTTTATGCCAAAAGGGATCGTCTGTTCTGTTGCCTGGAGAATGGCTTTGTCTAATGTCTTTTTCTTTTGTGCCAGCTTTTGGATGCTATTGGTGTAAACGGTTTGAAGTTGTACAATATTTGCTTGTGTCTGTACGTATTTTTGTTGTAATTCGTCGTGTTTTTTCTGGGCAGTCTCTTTTAGGCGTTTAGCTTCTTGTACGGCTTCTTTCAGTATCATTTCAGTATGCAGTCCATTTACAGTTGAGCCGCAAAGCGGACAGGTCTGTTCTTTTTGGAACAGCGTCTGTAATTCTGTGATGTGGTCACATAAATCCTGTTTTCCCTTGTATTGGTTTTCCAATTCCAACAGCTCTTGTTTGGCGATAGTCCATTGCTGTTCAAGTTGGATTTTATGCTTTTCCTCGGTGGCAAGTAGAGCCTTGTTTGTTTCTAGGGTGCTGTTTTCGGAAGCGTAATCTTCTGATTTTTCGAGGTAATTATTAACGGTAGTAATGGCTTGTGCTAGGGCATTGATTTTTTCTTTACCGTGACTGACAGTCTCTGCCAATGTCTGTAAATTTAAATGTGCCGTCACCTGTCGGAGATGTGTCACCAGATTTTCTTGCTGTTTATATGCACTTTCAGCTTTTTCAGTCTCTTGGTTAATTCTCATCGATTGATCTGTCAGTGCGAGCAGCTGCTTTTGATTGGCAGATTGGATGTCTCGGTATTTTTGTAGATAAGCGTTTTTTTCATTCAATGTTCTGACATATTCTGCAATACGGTTGGCAGCAGCATAGATAGGCGCATGGAGTTGTTCGTCATCAATTTCTTTTTTACATGCTTTGATGGTTTCACGGATTTCTGACAGTCGTTTTTGTAAATCGTTTAATCCTGAAATAAATTTTTGAAATTCAATTGCCTGCGTATTCAGTTGTTGCTCTTTTTCTGATAGTTCTTGTTTTATTGCTGCCTTGTTTTTTAATATATTACGAATCTCGGTGGTATTTTCCCATGTTTGGATAAGTCTCTTTTTTTCAACAGTTTCTTCTTGACCTATTTTTTCTTGTAGGCTCTGTAATTCTGTGAGACATTGTTCAATGTTTTTTCGTTTGCTCTCTTGTTCTGTCAGCCAGTGCAATTGCGTTTCAATGCCTTTTGATAAGGCCGTCTGTTCTGTATATTGTTGTTGAAGTTGCTCAATCTGTTGTTTGTAGGTTGTTGTCTCTTCTTCGCTAAGAAGTTGGGCCCCTCGTATTTCGCTGTTGATTTTTTCAAATTCAATGTTCTTGGCTTTGCTAAGATCGAATATTTTTTTACCGATGCGGGCATAAATTTCCGTACCGGTAAGTTTTTCCAGAATTTCAGCCTTATCTTTTTCCTCGCTATTCATGAATTTGGAAAACTGTCCCTGTGCCAGCATGGTGGTTCGGCAGAATTGTTCGAATGTCAGGCCGACAACCTCTTGGATGGTCTGTCTTATTTCTGCTTCTTTTTGGAATGTGACATCCGTTTCCTTGCATTGTAAGGTGCGTTTTACGCTTTGAAGAGCTCCGTTCGTTTTGTTTCTGACTCGTCTGACGCTCCAGACAGCTTCATAATGTTTCTCGTCATTTCCTTCGAACGTCAGAGAAATGAACGCTTCGGTTGTGCCGCGGCGCATAAGTTGGCGGGGATTGTTTGTCTGTACACCTTCTGCATCTTCTTCGGCGCTGCCAATCTGTTTTAAATTGGGAGAAGTATTGTAAAGGGCCAGACAGATGGCATTTAAAATCGTTGTTTTTCCGGACCCGGTTTCTCCGGTAATCAGGAATAGAGGTTCCGATGCCAGTGGTTCTTTGTCAAACTCCAGGATGGCGTCTTCAATAGAGGCGATATTGTGTATGGTCAGTTTTTGTATTTTCATGGCAGCTTTTTATGAGTGTTGTGTTTCCTCTTTTGCTACTTCTTCAATAGCTTGTCGCATTAATTTTGTCAGCTCTTCATTGAGGTCACATCCTTGTGTGTGTTTATAGTGTTGGGCCGCAATATCCAGAGGTGGCACTTCTTTGAGTTCCTCTACATTCAGGGTTTTATATCGTCCTTGGTCCATGTCCTTTGGCTGATGTATGACTTTACGGATTTCGCAAAACCGACATTGTTTCTCTTGTGTGATAGCATTGGCCCGGTGTTCTGCATCTGCCGGTAGAATACCCTCTTGGTCTATCAGTAAGCGTATATATGAATTGTCTGTGTCATCCAATTGCGAAAGAGCTTTTAAGGCTGTTTCCAGATTTTCTCCATTCTCCGGAATGGTTTTTACTTTTCGTAAAGGGAGGATAGGGATGCTTTCAATGGCTGGAGGTGTTTGGTGTGCCGGAATTTCAATATAACTGACCGAGTGTTCATAATCTTCAGTAAAGCTAAGAGGAATCGGGCTTCCGCTATAGCGGGCGGATTGGTTTGAATGATTGAGTGTCTGTGGTTTGTGTATATGTCCCAGGGCCAGATAATCATAGCCGTGTCCTAAAACGGAGAGAGGCTCTTGGTCCATGTCTCCAATCAATCGTTCGTCATGCCCTCGCACATCACTGCCACTGACGGCCAGATGCGCCATCATGACGATGGGCAACTGGTTTGTGTTTTGCTGTTGGGCTTCGTCAATCAGTGCCTGATAAAAAGATTGTTTGCGTTGTTCCCGTTCCATCCCGGTTTGTAGTGCCGGATAATTGGATGAATGAAAATAGGGGGCAGCGATGATAAATCCACAATCTTTAATCTTTAGAACATATTGTGCCGGATTGAATGTCCCGTCTTCATTGCGCAGGCAACTCCCATATAGGTGTACCCCGAATTGCTGCCACAATTGTTTGGTGACTTCCAGGCGCGGACCGCTATCGTGGTTGCCGGCAGTGACGACAATTACCATCTCTTTGCATGCATCGTGGAGGGTGAGTATGGATTCGACAAACAGTTTTTGTGTCGGTGCTGTCGGAGCAATATTATCAAATATATCCCCACTGACCAGCAGTGCATCCGGTTGTCTGTTTTTGACAATATCACAGAGTTGGTCTATGAAGAAACGATGCTCATCGTTCCTGTCATAACGAAAAAAATGCTGGCCTAAGTGCCAGTCGCTGGTATGTATGATTTTCATAAGCTTTCGATTCTATATATGTCAAATCAATCCTATATGAACATAGGATTGATAAAGTCTTATGGCAGGATTGTCTGATTAGTGTTGAAAAAACACTTCGGCCTCCTTGCGTGCGCTATTTGCTTTGACAAATTTCCGTCCGGCAATCCAATAGAGAAGGCCTTCGAAATGTCTGGCCCGATGAGGACAAACAACGATACAGCGTCCGCATGCAATGCATTTGCTCTTGTCGGTTTTGCGTGGTGATTCAGCAGAGATAGCTCCACTGGGGCATAGGCGTACGCAAGTGCCGCAATGATTGCATTTGCTGTTACCTTGAGGCGTGAGTGGAATATTTCCCGGTGTTTTATAGGGACGGTTGCCTTTTACAGCCAGCGGACTTGGTGTGGTATTGATAGGGAGTTCTTCGAGAATTTTTGCACTTTTCTCTGCAAAATCATTGATGATTTCGTGGTCGGCTCTGTCCGGACGTGATATTCCGACTTTAGGGAAGATGGAATGCTGGGCAACAAAGGCTCCTGCCGAAATAGGTGAAAACCCGTTTCCTATGGCAATATCCTGCAATTCCAGCAAGGCATCATCATAGTCTCGGTTACCGTAAACAACGATTAAAATAGCAGGAGTTTGTTCGCCTGTAATTTTCTTCAACCTTTCGGCGGCCATAGCAGGAATACGTCCTGCATATACCGGCATTCCGACAATCAACAAATCATCGGGAGCCAACTTTGTCGGTTGGTATACATCATTTTGTGTGAGGTCATGTTCCGAAATGATTCCCTGAAAATGGGTGGATATCCCTTTAATGATCTGGCGGGTAGTATAGGTTGCACTGAAATAGGCTACATGTATGTTTTTTACTTTCATGGTAGTGTGCTATTCGTTGAAACTAAATTTGATTCGATTGATAATTGAACGTCCGAGGGTCAGTTCGTCGGTATATTCCAAATCATTACCAATGGAAATACCTTTGGCAATAGTGCTGATAACCAGATTCTCTTTGTTCTTCAATTTCTTGAAGATGAAATATCCGGTCGTGTCTCCTTCGATAGTAGCGCTGAGTGCAAAGATAATTTCACGTATATTTCCCTGTTCTACACGGTTTATTAACGAAGTAATGTTCAAATCAGATGGTCCGATACCGTCCATGGGTGATATGATGCCTCCTAACACATGGTAGAGTCCGTTATATTGAGAAGTTCCTTCAATAGAGAGGATATCTTTGATATTCTCAACAACACAGATGGTGGAAGTATCTCTTTTTTTATCTGCACAGATTTCGCACAACTCGCTATCTGCGATATTGTGGCACACTTTACATTCCCGTATATTTGTTTTCAGATTCGTGATGCTTTGTACGAAAGAGGCAACTTCTTCCGGTTTGCGTTTTAATAAATGCAATACAAATTTAAGAGCAGTTTTTCGTCCTACGCCAGGAAGTGAGGCAAACTGTTCAACGGCTTTGTCTAATAGTTTGGAAGAGTTCATACACCTTAATTTTCGTCATCTTGAAAGTGAAGGTCTTTGAGCATCATTTGTATATCATTCTTTCCCATGAATTCATTCTCCTGCAAAGTATAGCAGATGTCAAAGAAATGTCCTGTATTGATTTTGTCATACAAGTTTCCCATCCCGAAACCAATGCCGCTCCGGTCGTTGCAGACACGGGTATCGTCAACCACCACGAGTTTCAAGTGTTCGTTATTACGTCCCACGCGGCGGGTACCAATGAAATTAATTACATTTTCTGTTACAAAAACAGGAATTGTGTTGTTTGGACCGAATGGAGCGAATTTTTGGAGCATGTGGTAGAATTCCGGAGTGATATCACTCAGTTTCAATTGAGCGTCGATGTTGATTTGTGGAGTCAGCATCTCGTCATTGATGGTTTCACACACAATCTGTTCAAATTTCTCCTTGAACGGTTCAAGATTTTCCAACTTTAAGGTCAGACCGGCAGCATATTTGTGTCCACCGTAGTTTTCCAGGTATTCGCTGCATTGCGAAATGGCATAATACAAGTCAAATCCTTCGACAGAGCGGGCAGAGCCGGTTGCCAGTCCGTTGGATTCTGTCAGGATGATGGTTGGGCGATAGAACGATTCGGTCAAACGCGAAGCGACAATTCCGATGACACCTTTGTGCCAATTGGAGTTGAACAATACCGTTGTTTTCTTAGAAGGTTCAATGTCCGAATGCTTGATATGCCGTATTGCTTCTTCCGTAATGTTGTGGTCCAGTTTTTTGCGTTGGTCGTTGAAGGTATCAATATCCAGTGCAATATCCTCTGCTGTTGATTCAGAATCAGCCGTCAGCAGCTCAACGGATTTGCGTCCTGATTCTACTCGTCCGGCAGCATTGATGCGGGGACCGATTCGGAAAACAATATCGTTGATTGAAATCTCTTTACCGATACCGGCAACTTTTATGATGGTCTTAAGTCCAAGACTTGGTTGTGTATTCAACTGTTGCAGCCCGTAATAGGCCAGAATGCGGTTTTCTCCGGTGATGGGGACGATATCGCTCGCAATACTTACACAGAGTAAATCCAGCAGTTTGTAAAGCTCCGACATCGGGAGATTGTGTTTCAGACTATGTGCCTGTACCAGTTTGAAACTCACTCCGCAGCCGCTTAGCCATTTGTATGGATATTCGCAGTCTTTGCGTTGCGGGTCAAGCACGGCAATTGCTTCCGGAAGCGAATCTCCGGGGGTATGGTGGTCGCAAATGATAATGTCAACCTTCTTGGAATTTGCATACTTTACTTTTTCAACTGCTTTGATACCGCAATCGGTAATCAGCATAAGAGAAAAATTGTTTTCAGCAGCGTAATCGATTCCTTTGATAGAGACACCATATCCTTCCGTATAGCGGTCCGGAATGTAATACTCTAAATTTTCTGTGTTGCAACGGTTTTTTAAGTATTTGTATAATAAAGCAACGGCTGTTGTGCCATCTACGTCATAGTCTCCGTAAATCAGAATTTTCTCGTCAGCGGCAATTGCCCTGTCCAGGCGTTCCACTGCCTTATCCATGTCCTTCATTAGAAAAGGATCGTGGAGCATATTGAGTGAAGGATTAAAAAATGCTTGTGCTTGCTCAACACTTTCAATGCCCCGTTGCAGCAAAAGATTTGCTATAACGGGGTGGCAATTTATTTTTTTTGCAAGTTCTTGTATCTTAGTTTCCTCCGGCGGAGTGTTTATGACCCATCGCTTTTTCATTATACTTTTTTCTATTCTGCTACAAAGTAGCGGAAATTCCTGCTTATTTCAAAGCGTTATTTGGAATAATTTCATATAATTGTTTTGATTTTTTTTGCAATTCAAATAAAGCTCTCTGATACATGCGATTAATAAATTGTCTTATGGATATGGATTTTCTCTGTCTTGGGCATAACAGTATCAAGTCTATGTCAAATCCATGTCACATCCATATCGAATGCTATATGAATCCTATATGAATGCTATATAAATGCTATGTATATAGCTTTCATATAGCTTTGTTATAAGGTGTCTATAATCTATTACATGGATGTGTTATAGATTTGTTTTAGAGATGAGATGGCAGTGGGGAGGGTATAGGAGTTGTTGCTATGTTGGCGACATATTGTTTTGGTCGGAATAAGAATAGGATATGACAAATGAATTGGCAACCGTGCCTATTTCTGCGATTTGCTTTGAGTTGCTTACATGACCTCTCGTCTTGGTGCAGAGGTAGTTCTTTTTTATAAAATAGCAAGTAGAATCGCTTGGGATTTTAGTCCTAACTCAACGATTTCTTCAGATTGACACTACAAAACCTTCAGTTTACTTTAGTGAGTGAAAAGAAATCACTATATTTGCACATAAACAATAAAATACATCAATTTGTATATATGAAGGAACAAACATGCGACCATTTTCATATATCGAATTATTTAAAAAGCTCATAGCAAAGGAGAGTATTGAATCCGATTTCTCGGAGCAAATTAACGATGAAGAAAAGAAACAAATTGAGGGATTGCTTTTAGAAATCAAAAATATAGTTAATCCAACGGATTCTGACTCTATTCCAAATCTTTTTTCAATAGTATTAAGATAATAGACAGACAAAAATATGACAGAGCAAGAATTACTTCAAATGCGCGATTTGGCAGAAGCCGGAAAAGTGCAATTTAAGGAGCGGGCGAATGACCGCTATGACATCGGCTGCGAAATGGTGGCGTTCAGCAACTCTCACGGCGGACAGCTTGTTATCGGCATCAATGACAAGTCGGGAGCGATTAATGCGCTGTCGTATGTGGAATTGCAAGAGACTACGAATCTACTGACAAGTATCGCATCGGAGAATGTGATTCCTAACGTGCTTATAGATGTTGAGAACGTGCCTGTCACTGGCGGTGCCGTAGTTATTGCTACTATTCCCGAAGGAAAGAATAAGCCATACCATGACAATAAGGGCGTGATATGGGTGAAGAGTGGCGCAGACAAGCGTAAGGTGTTTGACAATTCCGAACTTGCCGAGATGATGAGTGAGTGCGGCAATTTCGACCCGGACGAAGTTGCTGTGCAAAATGCCACGCTTGAAGACCTTGATGCCGATACCATCAAACTGTATCTCATGAATCGTTTCGCACCGGTATTCAAAGGCAAGGCCATTGATGAGTTGAATACTAATTCGTGTTTCCATTAATAAGTTCTATGAAATATTCGGTTGATTTAGATAAGAAATGACATAAATATGAAAGAAATTAATCCATATGAGACAACCAGAGGGCGTCAGTTCGAGATTTGGAAAAATGCTCCCAATCCTATGCTTACTTTTGTCAAGAAAATAGATGTGACACGCCTTGTTAGGATAAGTAAAAAAGAGCATTTGAAGTTCAATATGCTGCTTGACTACTGCATTGGAAAGGCAGCTCTTCAGCAAAAGGAATTTTATCTTCTGCCAGTGGGAGATAAGCTAATGCAATTCGATAAAATAGCTATTAATACAATGGTGAAAAATCGAATGGGAGAAGTCAGTTCTTGTGATATTGAATTTCAGGGGGATTTTGAGAGTTATTGTCGCGACTATATGAAGTATACGACAGAAGTCGCAATGAGTTGTGCTGACCGGGATTTATCTGAAGAGTGTATGGTTATCGGAACTTCTGCGGTTATTGATACGGAATTAGAATTTGCTGGCGGTATGTATAGTGGCATATTCAACAATCCTTTCATTATTTGGGGACGGTATTCGCGTCATTTTTTCAGGTATTATATTAATTTGTCTTTTCAGTTCCATCATACACAAATGGATGGTGCTCATGCCGGTTCGTTTTTAAACAGGATACAGATGGAGATTAATAAAATGTAATTCATAATCAGTATAATGAAGAAATACAGAGGTTATATATCGGTTGTTTTAATACTTGTTCTGTTTTGCTCTTTGGTTTTGTTTCGGGATATTTTGATTCGCTATGCCTCCCGAAATATGACAGACAGGATGGAACAGTCGGAAAAGAATGCAGTGGGGGACTCTTTGTCTGCACTATATGATTATAACACGAATAAGAAAAGCTATGAATATACGTTTCTTGAATTTGGTTCGGTCGGCTGTCATTCTTGTCGCCAGATGGAGGATGTTATGGAGACCATCAAACAGGAATACGGTAGTCGGGTGAATGTGGTGTTTATCAATGTAAGTCTGAAGAAAAACAGGGATTTTGTTGATTATTTCGGAATAGCAACGATACCTACACAGGTTTTGCTTGACAAGAATGGCAAGGAGTTTTTCAGACATAGCGGATTCCTCTCGACAGAGGACCTGTCAAAGCATTTTGTTGAAAGATGAAGATGCACTGACAACGATTTCTCAAAATGGCAGTGTGTTTTGCTCGAATGTGTGTATTTTTACTCAATATTGCACCGATGTTGTATAATCCTGGGAAACCAGGTCGGATACTATTGTCTTTTTCCTGATTTTCTTGTAACTTTGCCTGCTTAAAAAGCAGATGCCGTGGTGACGGCAGACAAACCAATAATTTAAAATGAATTAAAGATGAGCTTTACTGAGTTAAGTGAACAAGAGATTATCCGCAGAAATTCTTTGAAGGAATTGGATAAACTTGGAATAGAAGCCTATCCGGCAGCAGAGTTTAAAGTGGATGCCCATGCGGCGGAAATTAAAGAACAATTCAACGAAGAGGCAGAGCCCCGTCAGGTGGTGATTGCAGGACGTATGATGACACGCCGGATTATGGGTAAAGCTTCATTCTTTGAATTGCAGGATGCAACAGGACGTATTCAGGTGTACGTAAGTCGCGATGATATTTCCAATGATGAAGCTTCTACAGCGTATAATGTTGTGTTCAAGAAGTTGATGGATATCGGGGATATCGTCGGTGTAAAAGGATTTGTATTCCGTACGCAGACCGGAGAGATTTCCGTGCATGCCAAAGAATTGGTGATGCTTTCCAAGTCTCTGCGTCCGCTTCCGATTGTTAAGGAGAAAGACGGCAAGGTGTTCGATGCTTTTACCGACCCGGAACAGCGTTACCGTCAGCGTTATCTCGACCTGATTGTAAATCCTCAGGTGAAAGATGTGTTTATGAAACGTACCAAGATGATAAACGCCATCCGTGAGTTCTTTAATTCCAAAGGTTATCTGGAAGTGGAGACTCCCGTATTGCAGGCAATCCCCGGTGGTGCTTCTGCGCGTCCGTTTATCACTCACCACAATGCGTTGGATATTCCTTTGTATCTTCGTATTGCCAACGAGCTTTATTTGAAGCGTTTGATTGTCGGAGGTTTTGAAGGTGTATATGAATTTTCAAGAAATTTCCGTAACGAAGGTATGGACCGTACGCACAATCCGGAATTTACCTGTATGGAAATATATGTGGCTTACAAGGATTATTTGTGGATGATGAATTTCACCGAGGAGATGATCGAAAGAGCAGCCCTTGCCATTAACGGTACGACAAAGGCTGTTATCGGTGATAATGAAATCGACTTTAAACGTCCTTTCCGTCGGGTACGTATGGCTGATGCCATTAAGGAGTTTACCGGTTATGACATTGAAAAAATGTCTGAAGAGGAATTGTATGACGCTTGTGTGAAGTTGGATATTCCGGTGGACAAGACCATGGGTAAAGGCAAGTTGATTGATGAAATCTTTGGCGAAAAATGTGAAGGTCATTATATCCAGCCGACCTTTATTTATGACTATCCGAAAGAAATGTCTCCGCTGACGAAGAAACATCGCGAAAATCCGGATCTTACCGAACGCTTTGAGTTGTTCGTTAACGGTAAGGAAGTGGCAAATGCCTATTCTGAGTTGAACGACCCGATTGACCAGTTGGAGCGCTTCCAGGAGCAGCTGAAGTTGCAGGAGCGTGGTGACGATGAGGCGATGTATATTGATTACGACTTTGTTCGTGCTTTGGAATACGGTATGCCTCCTACTTCCGGTATGGGTATTGGAATAGACCGTCTTTGTATGTTCTTGACTAACAGTGCTTCTATTCAGGATGTGTTGTTCTTCCCGCAGATGAAGCCTGAAAAGAAACCGGTGGTTGACCCGGATGAGAAATATGAGGCTTTGGGAATTCCAAAAGATTGGATTGCTGTTGTGAAGAAAGCAGGTTATCAGACGGTTGAATCATTGAAAGCTGTTGAGAATCTGAATAAGCTCCATCAGGAATTGTGTGGAATCAATAAAAAAGAAAAATTAGGATTGTCCGGTCTGACTCCAGATGACGTGAAGTCTTGGCTGGCTTAAAAATAGGTTGCCGGGGGACAAACCCGGCAATTTTTTATATTGCAACTTACTAACTTATTTGTACATGGAAATTCCAGAATCGCCCCGTATTGCCGTAGTAGGTGGTGGCAGTTGGGCAACGGCTATTGCTAAAATTTTGACGGAAACCAATGATCACATCAATTGGTTTATGCGGAATATAGAGTCGATTAATGCTTTCAAGGAGTTGAAGCATAATCCACGCTATTTGTGTGCTGTGGATTTTGACCTTTCGAAAATCACCTTTACAGATAATCTGGATTATCTGATTGCCCATTCTGATATTATAATATTTGCAATCCCCAGCGCTTTTATAAAAAATGTAGTGGCCAAAGCCTCCCGCCCGCTGAAGGATAAGATTGTGGTGTCGGCTATCAAAGGGCTTATTCCGGATGATAATCTGATTATCGGTGAATTTTTTCATCAGCAATATGAGGTGCCTTTTGAACAGATTGTCGTGATTTCCGGACCTTGTCATGCGGAAGAGATTGCTTTGGAGCGTTTGTCTTATCTGACCTTCTCCAGTGCAGATGCGAAGGTGGCCCGTTTTGTATCGCAATTGTTTAATTGCCATTATGTCAAGACCTCTATTTCCGATGACATATATGGTACGGAATACGCTGCTGTAATGAAAAATATTTTTGCCATTGCAGCGGGAATCTGTCATGGCCTGCGTTATGGGGATAATTTTCAGGCGGTGTTGGTTTCCAATGCGATTCAGGAAATCGAGCGTTTTGTCGCTGCTGTGCATCCCATCCAGCGTGATATCAAGTGTTCGGCCTATTTGGGCGACCTGCTTGTGACAGCCTATTCACAGTTTAGTCGCAACCGGACGTTTGGAACGATGATCGGTAAGGGGTATTCGGTGAAATCGGCACAGATGGAGATGCTGATGATAGCAGAAGGTTATTTTGCCGTCAAGGGAATTATGGAAATCAATGAGAAATATAAAGTGCATATGCCGATTACGACGGCTGTGTATAATATACTTTATGAACGTATCAGTCCTTCGTTGGAGATCCGTTTGCTGACGGAGGAATTGAGATAAATAGATGTTTATGTATTCTTTAGTAGAAGTAAAAGATAAAATTGCAGAAAGGGAGTTCATTGAATTGCCGGTGCGTCTGTATCGAGGTAATCCGTATTGGGTGCGTCCTTTGGATAATGACATCCGCAATGTATTTAATCCGGAGAAGAATCCGAGTTTCAAACATGGTGAGTGTACCCGTTGGATTTTGCGTGATGAAAAAGGGGAGTGCGTGGGGCGTGTAGCGGCTTTTATTAACCGTAAGACTTGTAATTTGGATAAATATACAGTCGGGCAGATGGGCTTTTTTGAGTGTATCGACAATAAAGAAGCTGCTTTTATGCTGTTCGACCGTTGCCGTGAGTGGTTGGAAAGTCGTGGAATGGAAGCCATGGAGGGACCGGTGAATTTTGGTGAACGTATAGAATGGTGGGGATTGCTTGTGGATGGATTTGACCAGTCGCCTGTTTATGCCATGCCTTATACGCAGCCGTATTATGTGAAATTCTTTGAGGAGTATGGTTTCCTTGATTTTTTCAAGCAGTTTACCTATCGTACACGTTTGGTGATGGAGAGCCTTTCGAAAATAGTGGTTTGGAAGGCCGATCGTATTTTGAAGAATCCGGATTATACGGTGCATACTTATGGAGATATCGGTAAGGAGCGGGCTATCGAGGCATTATTGACAGTATATAACAAGGCGTGGAATCTGGAGGTGCATGGGGTAGATGGGATTACGCGTGATCAGGTGGAATCCATTTATAAGAGTCTGCAACCGATTATCGATAAGGATTTGATATATTTTGCCTTTTATAAAAACGAGCCGATAGGCTTCTTTTTGATGTTTCCGGAGATCAATCAGGCTGTGAAGCATCTGAATGGCAAGATGAATTTGTTGGGAATCTTGAAATTTATGTATTATCGCCATGTCAAGAAGATTGATGTAGCTCTGGGACAACTTTTCGGCGTAGTTCCCGAATTTCAGGGCAAAGGAGTGGAAGCTGCCATGATCAAGCGTTTTACGGAATGTATCGTTGAGCAGGACAGTAATTATAAATATCTGGAGTTGAACTGGGTGGGAGAATTTAATCCGCCTATGATTCACTTGATGGAGTATATCGGTGCATCTGTAGCACGGACACATATCACTTACCGCAAGCTCTTCCGGGACGATATTGAATTTGTCCGTTCGGTGGACAAGATGAAGGAATAGAATAAAGAAACATATGATAGAAAGTGTGTTGTCAGAACAATACACTTTCTTTTTTTGCATATCTTTTGGTGAGTTTATACCTTCTTTATTAATAAATAGATTTGCCATTTAAAATAATAATTCGTTAATTTGGGATTGAAATTTATTTATTTTATGAATGCATGATGAAATTGATAAAATAGCAACTGATAATGAGATTATAAAATTACTTGTTGATGGGGACCGAAAGATTTTTGAAGCCTTGTTTCATAAGTATTATTCTCAATTGTGTGATTATGCTTTGACTTATTTGGAAGATGCGAATGCAGCGGAAGATGCAGTGCAGGATGTCTTTGTGTATTTATGGAATTATCGTAAATCAATAAAAGGAGTAGCTTCTTTGAAATCTTATTTGTATAGTTCTGTAAAACATCGTGCTTTAAATATTTTAAAACACCAAGCTATTATTCGTAAGCATAGTCCTTTGTTGGTGGAATTTTGGGGGAATTTGGCAAAGGAGGATTATTCAGAACAGGAGTTAGAACAATTAGAGCAGGTTAAACAAGCTTTTGAGTTGTTACCAAGTCAATGTCGTATAGTATTTATGATGAGTTGTTTGGAGGGGAAAAAGTATAAGGAGATAGCTGATGAGTTAAACATTTCAGTAAATACGGTTAAATCTCATATTTTAAAGGCATATCATGATATTCGTGCAAGTGTAAATCATCCTATTTCTTCTCAAGTATTATTTTTTGCAATGTATAAATATGCGGGGATTAAAAAAAAATATCATTGCTCTGATTTTTTTTGATTTTTGACTCACCCTTTTTTCATTCTTGGTTGCCTTTAAGGAAAATTTTAAAAGGCAAAAAATGAAGATTCAATTTTCTGAAAATATATGGGAACAAATTACTTCTTTGTGGAATGATAAAAAGAAGGACACAGACTTGAATGTTGTAGATGAACAAGTGAAAGAAATGATGAGAATCTACTTTGTCTGCAGGAGATTCGTGGTGGCTGGCAAAAAAAAGATGTATAATGAAGATCGAGCATGGAAGAATATAGAAATCAGAACTAGAGAGCGTGGTTATAGAAAAATACGGTCTTTGTTAAAATATGTTGCTGTTTTTGTTGTTGGAATTTTTGGGATAGCATTTTTGTTGGATTATTTGTTTGAGTTAAAGATGCAGATGTCGAAAGAACAAATAGAGGTTATTGCATCCGGTAATCAAAAAGCTGAGTTGATATTGGCAAATGGTAAAAAGATATTTTTGGATTCTGTAATGAATACAGAAACGGCAACGTTGTCTGAAATGAAATTTGTTAATAGTATTGAAAGAGGAAAGTTGAGTTATCAGGGAGATACTGTCAATAAAGAATTCGGTTTTCATACTTTAAATGTTCCTCAAGGGGGGGGAGTATATATTACAATTGCCAGATGGTTCATGTGTTTGGTTGAATTCTGAAAGTTCAATACGTTTCCCTATGCATTTTGCAGATGATAAAAGGGTTGTATTTTTAAGTGGAGAGGCATATTTTGAAGTTGCTAAAAATGAAAAATCTCCTTTTCAGGTTCATGTTCGAGAAGGTATTGTGACTGTTTTGGGAACAAGTTTTAATGTCTCTGCATACGTAGATGATGAATTTTGGGAAACTACATTGGTTGAAGGTAAGGTTGTTGTTGAAAATGCAGAAGAAAAGGTGGAAATTAATCCTTCCGAACAATATACAATTGATAAAAAAACGGGTAATGGTGTTTTAAAAAAAGTGGATACTTATCTATATACTTCTTGGATAGATGGAAAGTTTTATTTTAGTGCTTATGCATTTGAGGATATTGTGAAAAAATTGGAGCGTTGGTATGATTTTACGATGAATTATCAAGATGAAGGAATAAAGAGTATGCGTTTTTCAGGTGCAATAAATAAGCATAAGCCATTATCTGATATTTTGAGTTTTTTGGAAAAAACAACTAATATTTGTTTTGAGGTATCTGGAAAGAATGTAAGTGTAAAGAAAATAAAAAAGGATAAGAGCTAAAAACTCCTATCCAATAACTAACGTCTTTAACAATTCATTGGCGTGAGGTTAAAGACAATTATAAACTTAATATACAAAGATATGAAAAAAAATGATTGTAGCATGTTATTTTACTTTTGGAGTAAAATAAAAAAATGGCTGTTTCTTATGAAATTGATTGCTTTCTTTTTTTTAGTTGGTTTGTTGCAGGTGAATGCAATGGCTTTTGGACAGAAAGAAACGGTAACGTTTTCGAGTGAGGTGATGACCCTAGAAAATGTGCTGGGTGAAATACAAAAGCAATTAAAGTATGACATTTTTTATAGTAATGAAGAGTTGGATGTCAGTAAGAAGATTGTTTTGTCTTCAAAAAAGATGGAGTTAAAAACGGCATTGAAGGAGATATTTGATGGAAAGTTTAATGTTGAGTTTATAGACCGAACGATTGTTGTACGTCCATTTCTCCAACAAGTAGATGTTAGTTATGTAATAAAGGGAAAGGTTTTGGATAGTAAAGGCAAACCATTACCTGGTGTTACGATTCGTTTGGACAGTACAAATTGGGGTACTTCTTCCAATGTGAATGGAGAATTTGAGATGACTTTGAAGATGGATAGGGGGTATTTGGTATTTAGTTTTATTGGCTTTAAAACGAAACATGTGGCTTTTACGCAAGGAAAATTTCTTACGGTAAGATTAGAGGAAGAAGTGACACAAATGGATGAAGTTGTTGTGAACGGAATGTTTACACAAAGTAAAAACAGTTATACAGGTTCCGTAACAACAATGAAGTCAGAGGATATTCTGGCAATATCGAATACTAATCTGTTAAAGGCTATTTCAATCTTGGCTCCAGGTTTAAGGATTGTAGAAGATAATGAAGCAGGTTCAAATCCTAATCATATTCCTGAAATTATTATTCGAGGCACAACATCCATAGCCAGTCAAGGTGAGTATGGTTTGAATACACCTTTAATAATGTTGGATGGAGTGGAAATTAGTTTGGAGCAATTGTATGATTTGGATATTTATGATATTGAGCGAGTTGATGTATTGAAGGATGCCTCGGCTACGTCTATTTATGGAGAGAAAGCTGCGAATGGGGTAATTGTTATTGAACGTAAAAAAGTTACAGATAAACATATTCGCGTCCGTTATAATTTTGTTCCTGGATTTGAATTTCCAGATGTAAAGTCTTATGATTATTGTAATGCTGCACAAAAATTAGAATTAGAACGTTTAGCCGGTTTGTATAATACTGCAGATGGAAGTTTGGATGAAGCTTATAATGAAAAGTTTAAGCGTATTCAAAGAGGTGTAAATACAAATTGGATTGCTAAACCGTTAAGAAACTCGACTTCTTTTAGCCATTCTTTGAGTATGACCGGGCGAGGAGGAGGTATGGATTATGGTGTGACAGCGAGATATTCTGATAAACGAGGTGTAATGAAAGGGGACTATCGTAATAATTATGGTTTGGCATTTTATTTTTCTTATCGTTTGGTAGATAAGTTGACGATAACCTATCGTGCTGATATTGGTAAAACCGATACAAAAGCATCTCCTTATGGTAGTTTTACAGAATTTGTGAAGTTGAATCCTTACGATACTCCTTTTAATGCATATGGAGAGTGGAATAAAAAACTATCATATGATTTTAGAAATCCTTTATATGACGCAACAACAAGTAGTTTTAGTAAATCAGAAAGTAAAAGTATCACGAATAACTTGTCTTTGCGATGGGATATTTGGAAAGGTTTTTATGTTACCGGTTCTTTTAATTATACGTTGTCGGATTCGCAGGCAGATCAATTTATTTCTCCTGATCATAGTTCTTTTGAAACAGAAACAGATCCGACATTGAGAGGAAGTTATAATATATCCAATTCGAAAGGAAAAAGTTGGCAAGCGCGTCTTGGTATTACATATAGTAAGACTTTGAGTGAAAATGGCTCGATTCTAACTTTAAATGTTGGTGCCAATGCAAATAAGACTAATAATAGCAGCAATAATTTTTCAGGAGTTGGTTTTTTAAAAGGTAATTTGACAGACATGTCTTTTGCAAATGGTTATCCGACTTCCGGACATCCGGGAGGAGCAGAATCGTTAAATACTGCAGTGGGAGTCTATGCTAATTTGAATATTATTTTTCTGAACCGTTATTTTATGGATGGTGCCTATAGAGTTTCCGGTTCATCAAAATTTGGTAAAGATAGACGTTTTGCTCCTTTTTGGTCTGTAGGTATTGGTTGGAATGCTCATAATGAATCTTTTTTAGCAAATACTGGTTTATTTGATATTTTTAGAATTAGAGGAAGTGTCGGATATACAGGAAGTGTTAATTTTTCGGATTACCAAGCGATAACAACGTATAAGTATAGTCAGGATAATAGTTATTTGATAGGCATGGGCGCATTGCCTTTGGCAATGGGGAATGATCGTTTGAAATGGCAAACGACAGTGAAATATAATTTAGGTGCGACAATAGAAATGTTTGGAGGTCGTTTGAGTGCTAATTTTGATATTTATAAAGAAGATACAAAGGATTTGTTGTTGTCGGTATCAACTCCACCCTCTATAGGTGTTAATAATGTTATGGATAATTTGGGTGAAACAGGAAACTGGGGATATGAATGGTCTATTTCCGGATTGTTACTAAGGACTGGTAGCTTGTATTGGAGAATGGGAATTTCCGGACATCATACAGAAAATAAGTTGAAGAAAATCAGTAATTCGATGAAGCGACAGAATGATAGCGCTATGCAGGAAACAGGAGTTGCAGCTCCTAAACTTCAATTAGAGGAAGGAGAATCGTCAAATGCTATTTACTCTGTACCATCTTTAGGTATTGATCCGGCAACAGGTCAAGAAGTTTTTATAAAGAAAGACGGCTCTTATACATTTTCTTATGATGTTAAGGATAAGGTTGCTTTAGGTAATACCTTACCATATATAGAAGGAGCATTGACGACTTCTGTCGGTTATAAAGGATTTAATGTTTCTGCGGCATTGTCATTTACTTTTGGTGGTGATATATATAATGCAACTAGAGCAAGTAAGGTGGAACGAATTAATCCTAAGGAAAATGTAGATGTGCGTGCTTTTACAGAACGTTGGAAAAAACCAGGTGATGTCGTTCATTATACTGCTTTGACAGACACAAAAACTTATGTCCATACGCAGAGATTTATTGAGCGGAAAAATGAAGTAGCACTTTCTTCGTTGAACTTTTCTTATGAATTTAAAAGAGAATGGGTGAAAAAAATAGGATTAAATAAATTACGTATCGGAATTGGTTTCTCTGACGTTTTGCGACTTTCAACAGTTAATTATGAACGTGGAACAACTTATCCTTATAGTAAGGGCTATAATTTTACAATCAGTCCAACCTTCTAATCTCGTTGTGTTATGAAAAAGTATAGCATATTATTTTTAATTCTGGCATTCATGATGAGTGCTTGTGATAACTTTCTTAGTGTAAAACCTAAAGCGGAGATTGTTGAACATGTATTTTTCGATACTCCGGAGGGATTTGAGGATGCTTTGTATGGTGCATATTCAGTGTTAAGTGATCCGGCTCTTTATGGAGAACATTTAAGTTGGGGAATGTTAGATGTTTTTGGTCAATATTATAAGAAAGCTTCTATAAATGATGATATTAAGGCAATTCTTACATTGGAGCATGATAGATTGCGGGGATATTATAGTAATGTTTGGACAAAAGCTTATGAAAGTATCGGTTATGTTAATAATGTATTACGTAATTTAGAAGGGAGAGATGAAAAATCAATGCATTATTATAAATTATATAAAGGAGAGGCATTAGGGATACGTGCTTACCTGCACTTTGATTTGGTTCGTTTGTTTGCTCCTCATATAAAATCAAAACCTGAAGGTCGAGGAATACCTTATGTTACAATTTATGAAGCGTTGGTTTCTCCTTTTAAAACAGTGTCTGAAGTATATGATTTGATAATAAAGGATTTGAAAGAGGCAGAGCAATTATTGCAAGAAGATGAAGAATTGCTTATTTACCCTAGGTCCTTTAAAATTGAGGATGGTTTTGCAACGTGTAGGGAGATACATTTTAATTTATATGCGGCTCAAGCTTTATTGGCAAGGGTATACTGGATGAAGGGGGATTTGGATAATGCATTGATATATGCAGAAAAAGTTATCAGTTCTAAAAAATTTCCTTTGGAGGATAAGTTGAATATGAGAAATTTTTTGGCTGGTATATTATCGGGAAAAGAAACCATTTGGGGAGTTTATTCTGTAAAAAATCTAGATAATATTAAAAAGAATTTTTATACTTATGATCCAACTTTTACGTGGCTTCCTGCAGATGATAATGTTGCTCTTTATTCAGTGGCTGAAGAAGATGGAAATGATATGAGAGGGAATAATTGGTTTCGTAATTTGCTTGGCGATGATGATTCAGATAAAGTTGTGCGTTGTATGAAAATTGTGAATGAAACGAAAATAGATAAGCCTGCTGATTTTTCGTCTAAATTGGTAGAAGGGATTAATCTTATTCGTATTCCTGAAATGTATTTGATCGCTGCAGAAGCATTGTTGGAAAAAGATATAGAGAAGGCTCAGGATTATTTTGACACTTTTATCGAATCAAGAGGTCTGTTTAAATTT
>CAJJNP010000009.1 GCA_905193145.1 uncultured Odoribacter sp.
AGCTTATTTAATTTGTGGTAATGTCTCTGATTGGTGAATTTGCAACCAATTTGCAACCGAATAAGTTTTTGTCTTGTCTGTAATTTTATATTTTTGTCTTTATTTGAATTCAAAATGTCACTGAAAATGAGAATTATAATTTTGCTTTTTTGTGTTTTTATTTTGGGGTGTAAACAAACGAGCAAATCCTTGGAACAAGGGGCACAAGTAAAATTTATACCTTTAAAAGAAGCATCTTTTGTGGAGGATTTGGCTCCATTCGTAGATACTTTGTTATGTATTGAGCCTGAGTGCCCATTGCCTTCTCCTTTAAGTAAAATGTTGGTAGATAGAGATGGAAGTATGTATATGTTGGGTTTCGGAGGGCAGATGTTGGCATTGACATCGGAAGGAAAGAAATATAAAAATCTTGTCGGTCATGGGAGAGCCAATAATGAGTATGTGCGAGTGAGCGATATTGCCTTGCGTCAAACTCCAAAGGAGTTGCTTGTGTTAGATGAGGACAAGGTACTTGTTGTTGGATTAGATGATTCTGTTGTTGTGAAGAATTTTAGAATTCCTGATAATATCCCGTTTGATGGAATAGCACCAGCTGCGGAAGGACACTATTGGCTTTTTTCAGCTTTTCCAGGGAGTGAAGATAATTATTTGTTACGATTAATTGATGAAGAAGGTAGGGTGTTATCCAAAGAGTTGGAAGGTGTTGATTTGGCGGTTAGTTTTATGAATATTACCCAATCAGCGAATAATATTTATTATTTGAAACCGCAGAGTTCAGAGCAGATATTTTATCAATTAGAACAAGATTCTTTGATTCCTCGCTATGAAGTGGACTTTGGGGATAAAAGTATCCCAGAGCGTTATTATTTTGATGTGACAAAAAATGATATGGCTCAATATATGAATGCTCCTTATTTTAAACAGCTTAGTTTTGCTCATGAAACAAAGAATCATTTTTATTTTAAGTGTGCAGGAGAAAATGCCGTGGAGTATAACTTCCTAATGAATAAAAGGAAGCCGTATGGTGGAATAGCTTGGATAAATCGGGATAAATCCTCAGATATTTATGTGATAGGAGCAGATGACCGCTTTCTTTATGTTGTGTTTAATAAACATCAAGCAGAAGTATATAATGATTCTAAAGAGACTAATCTATTGTATCGTTATATTGTACAAACAATAGATACTGGGGTTGTCTTTAAAGATTTGGATGAGGTAATCGTCAAGTTGTCTTTTAAAAATATAATACCGTAAATGTAGTGGAAATCGGATGATAATTTCCTATTTTTGTATGAAACTATAAATTACGATTATGGAAAACTTTATTTTTCAAAACCCTACTAAATTGATTTTTGGGAAAGGGATGATTGCTCAGTTGTCAAAGGAAATTCCGGCAGGAAAACGCGTGATGGTGACTTTCGGTGGAGGAAGTGTGAAGAAAAATGGTGTATATGATCAGGTGAAGGAGGCTTTGAAAGCTTTTGAGGTTGTTGAATTTTGGGGAATTGAATCAAATCCGAAAGTGGAGACTTTGCGTGAAGCTATCAAATTGGGAAAAGAGAAGCAAGTGGATTTTCTGTTGGCAGTGGGAGGAGGAAGTGTGATTGATGGCACAAAATTAATTGCTGCCGGTTTGTTATATGATGGAGATGCTTGGGATTTGGTTTTGAAGGGGGTAAGCAAGCATGCTGTACCTTTAGCTACTGTGTTGACTCTTCCGGCAACAGGTTCGGAGATGAACAATGGAGCTGTGATTTCGAGAAAAGAAACAGCTGAGAAATTTGCATTTTATTCTTTTAATCCAGTGTTTTCTATTCTTGACCCGACAGTGACATTTACTTTGCCGAAATGGCAGGTAGCTTGCGGTATTGCTGATACTTTTGTACACGTCATGGAGCAATATATGACTCGTCCGGGACAGTCTCGTTTGATGGATCGCTGGGCAGAAGGAGTAATCCAGTCGTTGGTTGAAATAGCGCCATCCATCATGGAAAATCAGGAGGATTATGATAAAATGGCTGATTTTATGCTTTGTGCTACGATGGGATTGAATCACTTTATTGCAATGGGGGTATGTGAAGACTGGGCTACTCATATGATAGGACATGAATTGACTGCGTTGCATGGCTTGACTCATGGAGCTACGTTGGCAATTGTATTGCCTGGCTTGTGGCGTACGTTGAAACAGAAAAAAATGGCTAAACTGGTACAGCTCGGTGAACGTGTATGGGGTATTCAGGATGGGTCGGATGAAGAACGTGCTGATCGGACAATAGAAAAGACAGAGGCATTCTTTCGTAGTTTAGGATTGCCTACTAGACTAGGAAATGCGCAGATAGGTGATGATACAATTATTGAAATTGAACGTCGTTTTATAGAGAGGAAAGTAGGCTTCGGTGAAGATGGTGATGTAACTGCCGAGATTGCTCGTCGGATCCTTGAAAACTGCAAATAGTAATTATTTCTTAAAATAGAGCGTATCGTTCTGTTTTTACGCTTCTTTTGTTAATTTAGCACCTTGCTTAAATTAACAAAAGAAGCTATGTATACAATAGAAGAGTTACGCAACTGCATTAAGGCAGAGTTAGACAAACAGGAATATGTAGAAGAACCTGTTTCTTTGTTCGAACCTATCAAATACATTATGGAGGATGGTGGCAAAAGGCTGCGTCCGGTGTTGGCTTTACTTGCTTACAATCTTTATCGGGATGATGTGGAGAAAATTTTGAAATCAGTGATAGGTATTGAGATTTTCCATAATTATACGTTATTGCATGATGATGTGATGGATGATGCAGAATTACGCCGTGGACGTCAGACAGTGCATAAGAAGTGGAACAGTAATGTTGCTATTTTAAGTGGAGATGCTGCTGCAATTACAGCTTATAGAATGATTGAATCGGTGGATGACGAGTATTTGCGTCGTGTTATTGATGGATTTAATCAAGTGGCGATGGATGTTTGTAAAGGTCAGCAGTATGATATGGAATTTGAAGCTCGTGATGATGTGACAGAACAGGAGTATATTGATATGATTTATCTGAAAACTTCTGTATTGATTGCAGGTAGTATCCGTCATGGAGCTTTGGTGGCAGGAGCTCCGGAACATGAGTATAATGCTTTATATGACTTCGGTGGGTATCTGGGATTGGTATTTCAATTGCAGGATGATTATTTGGATGTGTACGGTGATGTTGCAGAATTTGGGAAAAAAATCGGTGGCGATATTTTAAGCAATAAGAAAACTTATATGTTAATCAAGGCATTGGAGTTGGCCAGTCCAGAAGATAAAGCATTGCTGAAGGAATGGATTGCTAAAAAAGAGTTTGATCCACAAGAGAAAATTAAGGCTGTAACAGAAATATATAATCGTACAGGAATCAAAGAGGTGGTAATGTCTAAAATAGATAGCTACATGGCAAAGAGTCGTGAAGCTTTGGCTATGGTGGATGTACCAGAGGAACGGAAGGTATATTTCCGCGAGATGGTGGATTACATTGGCGGTCGAAAAAAATAAACAATACTGAAATAGATTGATTATGGAAGATAATGCAAAACAACGGCTGTTGGACGTTCGCTATTTGCGTATGGCTCGAATTTGGGCAGAAAATTCATATTGTAAACGGCGACAAGTGGGAGCGTTGATAGTGAAGGATAAATCTATTATTTCTGATGGATATAACGGTACTCCTTCTGGCTTCGAGAATATATGTGAAGATGAGCAGGAACGTACGAAACCTTATGTTTTGCATGCAGAGGCAAATGCGATTACAAAAGTGGCGAAATCAAGTAATAGCAGTGATGGTGCTACTTTATATGTAACAGCTTCTCCTTGTATTGAGTGTGCTAAATTGATTATCCAATCGGGTATTAGACGGGTGGTTTATTCAGAACTATACCGTTGTAGTGATGGAATTGAATTATTGAAAAAAGCCGGTGTGAAAGTTGATTTTATAGAAATAGAAAAGTAAAAAATATGTATAATAATAAGTTCAGAGCGATTCTTTTCCCGGTGATATTGGCTGTAGCCGTTGTGTTGGGAATGTTGATTAATGCTGCCATGAGCAGGCAAAAAGTACAGATTCCGGTAGGGAAAAATGCCATCACTCCGATGCAGGGAGGGAAGTTGGACCTTATTTTGAACATGATTAACTATTCATATGTTGATACGGTTGATATTCATAAAATAGAGGAAAATGCAATTCCTCATATTTTAAGTGATTTGGATCCACATACTGTGTATATTCCGGCAAAAGATATGCAGCGGGTGAATGAGGAGATGGTGGGAAATTTTGGTGGTATAGGAGTGCAGTTTTATAAGTATTTAGATACGGTGACTGTCGTGAAGGTGGTGCCTGGAGGGCCGGCAGAAAAAGCAGGATTGAAGGATGGTGACCGTATTGTGCGAGTAAATGATTCGTTGGTGGCCGGATGTAATATGGAAACCGATGCTATTATGAAGTTGATGAGGGGAGAAGTAGGAACTGATGTGACGTTAACATTGGCTCGCAGGGGAGAAGATAAGCCATTCAAGAAACGTGTAGTAAGGGGAAATATTCCAATTAAGAGTGTTGCTGTTGCTTATATGGTAGATGATACAACGGGCTTAGTGAAGGTAAACACTTTTGGAATGAATACTTATAACGAATTTATGCAATCATTGGAAAAATTATCGGCGCAAGGAATGAAGAAAGTGATTGTTGACTTGCGGGATAATGAGGGGGGAATTTTGCCTATAGCAATACAGATGATTAATGAATTTTTGCCTGAGGGTAGATTGATTCTATATACACAGGGGAAGGCTGCTCCTCGTATGGATTATAATTCTAATGGAAAGGGGCAATATAAAGAATTGCCTTTGGAGGTTTTGATAAATGATTTTAGTGCCTCTGCTAGTGAAATTTTTGCTGGAGCTATTCAAGATAACGATAGGGGAATGATTGTTGGAAGACGTTCATTTGGTAAGGGGTTGGTGCAGGAGCAGCGGATATTGCCAGATGGTTCTGCTTTACGGTTGACTGTCGCTCGCTATTATATTCCTTCTGGCCGTTCTATTCAGAAGCCTTATGACCAAGGGAAAGAGAAATATTACAGCGATATTTATGAGCGGATTATGCATGGAGAGTTTTTGCAAAAGGATAGTATTCATTTTGATGAAAACTTAAAATTCAAGACAGTAGGTGGACGCACCGTTTATGGTGGTGGTGGTGTAATGCCGGATGTTTTTGTTCCGAATGATACCAGTGGATATTCTGATTATTTAGTGGAAGTGAGTCGTAAAAAACAGTTGCTTTATGAATATACCTTTGAATTTATGGATAAACATCGTCCAGAAATGAAAGGTATCAAGAATTATAAGCAACTACTAAAATATTTAGAGCAATTTGATTTGGTGGATGAAATGGCTGACTATGCGGCTCGTCATGGAGTGAAACGGGACTCCAAGGGTATTCGAGCTTCTCGGACAATATTAGAAACAACTATCAAAGCATTTATTGGTAGACATGTGTTGGATGATGAGGGCTTTTTCCCGATTTATTATATGGATGATATAACAATAAAAAAAGCTCTTGAGGTATAATGGGAAAAAGAAGAAAAAGAAGAAAAAAAAACAAGACTCAGAGTGGGTTTAAAATATTTTTATATCTAGTAATAGTAGTTTTACTTTTTGGGGTAGGCTACTATTATTATAATGATATAGAATATTTAGGGAAGACAGTTGTTGAACAGGTAAAATCTGTTGATAATACTTTTGCTGACGAGATAAATATGGCAGATTGTCTGCCGCAGGGAGACTGTGATATTGTTCGGCATAAATATTATGTATTGGGCTATAGTGAGGAGCATGAGCAGGCGGTTTGGGTGTATTATACTCCTTGTATTGGAAAAGGAAATGGAAAAGCTTCAAGAACAAATGATTTCAGAGAAGATCCTGTAGTGGAAACCGGTAGCGCAGATCCGATAGATTATAAGCGAAGCGGTTATGATCGGGGCCATTTATGTCCTGCGGGAGATATGACTTTATCGCAAGAGGCGATGAGTGAAACATTTTTTATGTCGAATATGTCACCTCAGGTGCCAAGCTTTAATCGTGGAATCTGGAAGAAATTAGAAGAACAAGTTCGTATATGGGGTGCTCGAGAGGTGATTTGGGTTGTTACTGGGCCTGTTTTTAAAGATGTGAAGGGTGAAATAGGGGTAAATAAAGTAACTGTGCCAGGGTATTATTATAAAGTAGTTTATTCGCCTTCTAGAAAAGAGATGATAGGATTTATTATGCCAAATGCTCAAAGTAAAAAATCAATTGTAGATTATGTTGTATCGGTTGATTCTGTAGAAGTATTTACCGGTCTTGATTTCTTCCCTCAATTGCCGGATGCATTGGAAGATTGTCTAGAGGCTGCTTCTAATATAAAAAGATGGTAAATTAGAGAAGATAAATGGGCGAACAGGTATATAAGTTTCATTTTGCTCCTTTGCAGGGGTATTCAGACCATATTTTTCGAAATGCTTTTGAGAAATATTTTGGTGGTATAGATGTTTATTATACACCTTTTATTAGAATAGAGAAAGGTGATTTTCGTAAACGCGATTTGCGGGATATTGGTCCGGAGTTTAATCATGGTTTAGAATTAGTGCCGCAGATTTTGCCGGGTACGCACGATGAATTTTGTCGTTTGGTAGAGATGTTATGTGATAGAGGATATTGTAGGGTAGATGTGAATTTAGGTTGTCCGTTTCCTTTGGTTGCAGGTAAGAAGAAAGGTGCAGGAATGTTGCCTTATCCAGAGTTGGTAGAAGAAATATTATGTGCGATGAAAGAGTTCTCGGATATACAGTTTTCATTGAAAATGAGATTAGGGTGGGAGGATGTGAAAGAGAGTCTGTTATTGGTGGACATAATTAATTGCTTTCCGTTGGAACATATAACGTTGCATGCCCGTACGGGAAGACAACAATATAAAGGTAGTGTCCAACTTGATGCTTTTGCAGCATTTTATGAATTAGTAAAACATCCTTTATTCTATAATGGAGATATATTGACCATTGAGGATATAAAGCGAATTTTGGGTATGTTTCCTGCTTTAAAAGGCATTGCTATTGGGAGAGGTTTACTTGCAGATCCATGGCTAGTTGCAGCGTATAAGCAATTGAATATCGGTGATGAAAAGAAGCATAAGGAAGTTTTGGCTCTTTTTCATTATGAATTGTTTTCTGCCTATGCTGCCGTTTTACAAGGAAATGCTCAGCTGTTAAGTAAGATGAAGTCTTTTTGGGAATATTTTTTACCGACAACAGATCGAAAATTATTGAAGATGATAAAGAAATCTAATCGTATATCTCAGTACAATGAGGCTGTGAAATTGATTTTCGGGAGATGAAGAAGATATTGTATATAACGGTTGGAGTTATTTCTGTTGTATTGGGAATTATTGGGATTTTTGTTCCAGGACTGCCAACAACACCTTTTTTGCTGTTGAGTTCTTGGTTGTTTTACAAAAGTTCTAAGAGCATGCATGATTGGTTACATCGTTCTTATTTAGGAAGGTATATTCGTCGTTACGAAACGCAAGAAGGAGCGAGTATATTATCAAAAGTGATATCTTTGGTGTGCATGTGGATTATGATATCAATTTCTGCATTCTGTTTTTTTGAGCATCCCCATGCCCGTATCGTGTTAATGATACTTGGATGTATTGGAAGTTATTGTGTATTGTTTGTGGTTCCTACCGCATCTAAAAAGAAAAAACGGCTTTAAAGCCGTTTTTCTATTAAATAACAACGTTGATAATTTTCTTTGGGACGATAATCATTTTGCGGATTTCTTTGCCATCTAGCCATTTTTTTGCATCTGGTGAAGCTTTGACAGCAGTCTCTATCTCTGCATTGGTTGCTGTTAGAGGCATAGAGAGTTTGAAACGGACTTTACCATTGAATGATACCGGATATTCGAAGTTATCTTCTGTAAGATATTTTTCTTCCCATTTAGGAAAGGTTGCAGTGGTAATGCTATTGGTATGTCCTAATAAATGCCATACTTCTTCTGCAATGTGTGGAGCATAAGGAGCAATGGCTATTACTAGAGGTTCGAGAATAGCCCGTTTGTTACATTTTAAAGCACCTAATTCATTAACACAAATCATGAAAGCCGGAATAGAAGTATTGAATGAGAAGTTTTCAATATCAAATTCTATTTTCTTTAGTGTTTTATGTAATATTTTCAGTTCCTCTTTTGTGGGAGTTTCTTCGCTGACTGCAAAGTTTTCTCCTTGAAGATAAAGACGCCAAAATTTACGAAGGAATTTATAAACACCGTCTATACCCTGGGTATCCCAAGGTTTGTGAGCCTCAAGAGGCCCAAGGAACATTTCATATAGGCGTAAGGTGTCAGCACCGAATTGTGCTATGATATCATCTGGATTGACAACATTGAACATCGATTTTGACATCTTTTCAATAGCCCAGCCACAGATATATTTGCCGTCTTCCAAGATGAATTCTGCATTTGCAAATTCAGGCATCCAATGTTTGAAGGCTTCAAGGTCTAGAATGTCGTTGTGTACAATATTTACATCAACATGAATTTCTGTCGTTTCATATTGTTTTTTTAAGCCGGCAGATACGTATTTGTTGGTACCTACAATGCGATATACAAAATTAGAGCGTCCTTGAATCATCCCTTGGTTGATAAGTTTTTTAAAGGGCTCAGATTCGCATACGACACCTAAATCATATAAGAACATATTCCAAAAACGAGAATAAATCAAGTGTCCGGTTGCATGTTCGGCTCCGCCTAAATATAAATCTACATTACGCCAATATTGGTTGGCTTCTTTGCCTACAAGTGTTTTATCATTATGAGGGTCCATGTAACGTAAGTAATAGGCAGAGGAACCGGCAAAGCCTGGCATGGTATTCAACTCAATCGGGAAACCTTCTTTTGTTGTCCAGTTTTTTGCACGTCCCAGTGGAGGTTCTCCGCTTTCAGTCGGTAGATATTTGTCAATTTCTGGTAATTCTAATGGAAGTTTAGATTCGTCCATCATGTAAGGCATTCCCTCTTTGTAATATACCGGGAACGGCTCTCCCCAATAGCGTTGGCGGCTGAATATAGCATCGCGAAGGCGATAGTTGATTTTGCTTTTTCCGATACCTCGCTTTTCAACTTCTTCAGCTATAAAACGGATAGCTTCTTTTACATCCATTCCATTAATGGCTCGGCTATTGATCATCTTTCCTTCTTTCGCATCGTAAGAGCTTTCGCTTAAATCAATCGGTTGCCCATTGTCTATTACAGGAATGATGGGTAAATTGAATTTACGTGCAAAAGCATAGTCTCGGCTGTCGTGAGCAGGTACTGCCATGATTGCTCCGGTGCCATAACCGGCCAGGACATACTCACTAATCCATACGGGTATAGCTTCGTTTGTGAATGGATTGATTGCATAGGATCCGGAAAAAACTCCTGTGACTGTTTTTACTTCGCTTTGGCGTTCGCGTTCTGTTCGCTTTGCAACATAATTTAAATACTCATTGACAGCATTTTCCTGTTGTGGAGTTGTAAGTTGTTTGACATATTCACTTTCTGGTGCCAATACCATAAAACTTACACCATAGATGGTGTCAGGGCGAGTGGTGAATATTTTAAGTTGAATATCAGAATCTTTTACATTGAAAGTAACATCGGCTCCTTGTGAACGTCCAATCCAATTACGTTGTATGTCTTTTAATGATTCTGACCAGTCAACAGAGTTCAACCCATCAAGTAGACGTTGGGCGTAAGCAGAAACGCGAAGCGACCATTGGCGCATGTTTTTCTGAACAACGGGGTAGCCTCCACGAACAGACAGCCCGTCTTTGACTTCATCATTTGCTAATACTGTGCCTAATTGTGGACACCAATTTACCATCGTATCTGCCAGATAGGCAATACGGTAGTTTAATAGTATATTTTGTTGCTTTTGTTCGCTCATGGCCTTCCATTCTGCAGCTGTGAAAGTTGGAGTTTCAGAACAAGCGGCATTAATGTGGGCATTGCCTTCAGCTGTAAAAGTTGTAACCAATTGCTCTATAGGTTCTGCTTTTTGAGTGTCCTTGTTAAACCAATGGTTGAACATTTGGATAAAAGCCCATTGTGTCCATTTGTAATATTGTGGATTGCAGGTACGAACTTCTCGACTCCAATCGTAAGAAAAACCGATTTTATCTAGTTGTTCTCGGTAACGAGCAATATTTTTTTCAGTTGTGATAGCGGGATGTTGTCCTGTTTGGATGGCATATTGTTCTGCAGGCAATCCATAAGCATCGTATCCCATAGGGTGGAGGACATTAAAACCTTTTAAACGCTTGTATCTGGAGTAGATATCTGATGCAATATATCCTAGTGGATGTCCTACGTGTAATCCGGCTCCGGAAGGGTACGGGAACATGTCCAGAACATAAAATTTGGGTTTTGAGGAATCCACCTCTACTTTATACGTTTGGTTTTCTCGCCAATAGTTTTGCCACTTTTGTTCTATTTCCTTGAAGTTGTATTCCATATTGTATTACTTTGTATTACTACTGTTAGGATATATTTTATTGAAAAGGTTTATAAAGATAAAAAATATTAGTTGACAAAGATATGAATTTTGTTGATGTTATATAGCGAATAGAATGAATTTAAGATAATTTCGCAGTATAGTTGTAGTTGCAGAATGAACAATATTATCTTTGTAAAAATTAAATATCATAAATGAAGTAATATGACGACAGGGTTAATTGCAATAATATTATTAGCCTATTTTGGTTTGTTGATAATTGTCAGTTTTTTCACTGGACGAAAATCTGATAGCGAAACATTTTTTACTGGTAATAGGGCATCTCCATGGTATTTGGTGGCTTTTGGGATGATTGGAGCTTCACTTTCCGGGGTAACTTTTATTTCTATACCGGGCGAAGTAGGAAATAGTGCATGGACTTATCTTCTTGTGGTATTAGGAAATTGCGTGGGATACATTGTGATAGCAATGCTCTTATTGCCTTTGTTTTATCGCCTTAATTTGATTTCTATTTATTCGTGGTTAGGTACACGATTAGGGGAAAGTGCTCGTTTAACCGGTTCGTTTTTCTTTATTTTGTCTCAGCTGGTAGGAGCTTCATTCCGTTTGTTTTTGGTCGTTGGAGTATTGCAATTAGTTTTATTTGATTCATTGGGAATACCCTTTGCAGCGACTGTTTTTATAACAATTGGATTAGTATGGATATATACATTCCGAGGAGGAATCAAGACCATTGTGTGGACGGATGCTTTGCAGACAGTGTTTATGTTGATTTCTGTTATATTGACAATTGTGATTGTTTGTCGAGAACTTGACTTGAATGTCGGGTCTATGATAGCGATGGTACACGGAAGCGAGTTGTCTAGTATCTTTGATTTTGATTGGCATTCGGAACATAATTCGATAAAACAGTTTATCGCTGGAATAGCTATTACAGTAGCTTTGAATGGATTGGACCAAAATATGATGCAGAAAAATTTGACATGTAAATCCGTGCAAGCATGCCGGATAAATATGTTTTCTTTTTCTGGAATGTTTTTGTTAGCTAATATTTTATTTTTGACATTAGGTGTTTTATTATATAGTTATGCTGCTTGTAATGGTATTAAATTACCTTCAAAAACAGATGATGTATTTGCTTTTTTGACATTGAATTATTTTGGGTTGGCAGCAGGAATTTTTTTCCTATTAGGAATTACAGCTGCGGCTTATTCATCAGTGGACTCTTCGTTGACAGCTTTGACGACTTCTTTTTCAATTGATTTTTTAAAATTAGATCCTAAAGATAGCGGGCAGCGCGACAAGCGTGTTTGGGTTCATGTATTTTTTTCGTTATTGATGTGTTTGGTTATAGTCCTTTTTCGGGAATTAAATGATAGTAGTGTTATAAATACGTTGTTTAAGGCTGTTGGATATACTTATGGACCTATATTGGCTTTATTTGCATTTGGAATGTTGACGAGGTATAATGTTAAGCAGCGTTGGGTGCCATTGGTTTGTATCTTGTCTCCGGTTTTATCATATGTTATTAATTGTAATTCTGAAGAATGGTTGTGGGGGTATCATTTTGGTTTTGAAATTCTTTTGTTGAATGCTTTTATATGTTTTGTTGGGCTGTTTTTTGTGCGTGTTAAAGGGAAAAGCGTGGTAGGGATAAGTTAAGTTGTATTGTGTAATCAAATATAAATTTTCATTATGAGAACTATTATTATTTTATTGTCTTTGTTGGTTGTAGGATTGCTAACATCTTGCCAACAGAAGAAAAATAAAGCAGCCTTGACTGATCAAAAAGTAGAAATTGCAAAACCTTCGTCGGAAAAAACTGTAGAGACCATTTCTGAATTAGAAAAAACAGAGAAATCTGTAAAACAAATGAATTATTATGTAGTAGCTGGTTGTTTTGAATTTAAAGAGAATGCAGAACGATTGAATCAATTGCTGATATCAAAGGGTTTTAAATCACAGATATTGCCATTTTATAATTTAAATATGGTGACATATAGTGGCTATGAAACACGGGAAGAAGCTCAAGCTGCTTTAAATCAAATGGTCTTACAGCCTGGCAAGGAAATGCTTTGGGTGTACCCATTGAAGTAGTCTAATATATCAGCTTATGGTGCTTATATCGAAATAAGTCTGTGTAAAATATTTTGCAAAAAAGATGAGCTAAGCTTATAAATCAAGCTTGGCTCATCTAGTATAAAGTAACACCTTTTATAAAATAAAGTGTTCACTGATAGATCTGTGTTCTACGACATTGCGGATGGTCTCTGCAAACAAATCTGCTACAGAAATGACACGTATTTTCGAACATTCCTGACGCTGCGGAATCGAGTCTGTGAATACAACTTCGTCCAAGGCAGATTTTTCAATGTTCTCGTAAGCTTTTCCTGAAAGTACGGCATGTGTTGCTACTGCACGCACACTCTTGGCTCCTTTTTCTTTCAAAATATCTGCAGCCTTACAAATGGTGCCGGCGGTGTCAATCATATCATCTACAATGACAATATTTTTATCACGGACATCACCGATTACTTTCATATCAGCCACTTCGTTTGGTCTTTCGCGAGTTTTGTGACAGATAATCAAGCCGCTATCAAAGAATTTAGCCCACGAATTAGCACGTTTTGAACCACCGATGTCGGGGGAAGCAATAGCCAGATTTTCCAATTTCAGAGAGCGGATGTAAGGAGCCAAAACGGTTGAGCCATAAAGATGGTCTACCGGAATGTCAAAGAATCCCTGAATCTGGTCTGCATGCAAGTCCATGGTCATGATGCGGTCAACGCCGGCAGCATGCAGAAGGTTTGCTACTAATTTTGCACCGATGGCTACACGTGGACGGTCTTTTCGGTCCTGACGGGCAAAGCCAAAATAAGGAATTACTGCAATTACTTTGTATGCTGATGCACGTTTTGCTGCATCAATCATCATCAGCAATTCCATGAGGTTGTCACTGGGCGGGAAAGTCGATTGTACAATGAAGACATGGTCACCACGAACTGTTTCATCGTAGGAAGTCGCAAATTCTCCGTCACTAAAATGCATAAAGGTCTTTTGTCCGAGTTCCAGATTCAATGAATCAGAAATCTTTTCAGCAATGTATTTGCTGTTTTCCCCGGAAAAAATCTTAACTTCGGAAAGATTTGACATAATTTAGCCGTTTCAAATAGTTATGTATATAGTCCTTTCTGTCGACAAAAGTAAGGAATTAATTGTGAATAGAGAATTGAAATTTGAAATTTCTTCGATTTGGCAGCTTTTTGTTGATTTGCTTTTTATTTTTGACTATTTCCTTTTATCTTTATACCGTTTCAATTGTATCTATATTAATTTTAAACCAAATTATAAAACAGAATCTATGATAACGATAGAGCAGTACTTGGAAGAAAATAAAGAACGTTTTCTGAATGAGTTGTTTGAATTGATCCGTATCCCTTCGATATCTTCGCAGGCTGAGCACAAACCGGATATGTATAAATGTGCAGAAAAATGGAAATCATTGCTGTTGGCGGCAGGTGCTGACCGTGCTGAGGTATATGAAACTGCAGGCAATCCTGTTACTTATGGTGAGAAAATCATTGATCCGGCTTTACCTACCGTTTTAGTGTACGGCCATATGGATGTAATGCCTGTTGATCCGATTGACTTGTGGCACACAGATCCTTTTGAACCTGTTATAAAAGACGGTAAAATTTGGGCACGTGGAGCTGATGATGATAAAGGACAGTCTTTTATGCATGCCAAGGCATTTGAATATATGGTAGCTACCGGTACTTTGAGGTGTAATGTGAAATTTATGCTCGAAGGAGAGGAAGAAATCGGTTCTCCGAGCCTTCCTGAATTTTGCCGCAAATACAAGGATATGCTAAAAGCAGATATTATCCTGGTTTCTGATACAAGCATGATTGCTCATGACACTCCTTCTATTACAACAGGTCTGCGTGGTTTGGCTTATTGGGAAGTGGAAATGACCGGTCCGAATGCAGACTTGCACTCTGGTATATTTGGCGGTGCCGTAGCCAATCCAATCAATGTATTGTGCAAGATGATTGCCGATATGATAGATGAGCATGGACATATTACAATACCGGGATTTTATGATGACGTCTTGGAAGTAAGCGCAGAAGAAAGAGCTAAAATGGCTAAAGCTCCGTTTGACTTGGATGCTTATCAGAAATCTTTGGGAATAAAAGCAGTGCATGGAGAAGAGGGCTTTTCTACAAATGAACGTACCGGAATACGTCCTACCTTTGATGTTTGCGGTATTTGGGGAGGATATACAGGAGAAGGAGCAAAAACAGTATTGCCATCAGTTGCACATGCAAAAATCAGCAGTCGTTTGGTTCCCAATCAGAAACACGATAAGATAGCAAAGATGTTCAAAGAATATTTTGAGTCGATTGCTCCTGAATATGTGAAATTGAAAGTTGAATATCTGCACGGAGGTCCGTCTTATGTGTGCCCGATAGACTTGCCGGCTTACAAGGCTGCGGAAAAAGCATACGAAGAAGTATATGGTAAACAACCGGTGCCTGTACGTTCCGGTGGAAGTATTCCAATCATTGCAACGTTTGAAGAAGTGTTAGGTATCAAATCTATTTTGATGGGCTTTGGCTTAGGTTCTGATGCAATCCACTCTCCGAATGAAAATTATCCGTTGGAACAATTCTTTAACGGTATTCGTACAATTCCGAAATTCTATAAGTATTTTACTGAGAAATAAGCAAAATACAGACAATTTGAATAATGAGGTTTGGAAGTTTTTCTTTCAAACCTCTTTTTATAATGTAGTGTAAACAAAGAAGCGAGTACTCTGCTTGGCTGTTGGGATATGGATATGTTCCTTAATTGTCTGTACTCGGGGACCGGTTAGAGTTATTTCGATTTGATTTTCAGCAGAATTTAATGGAACGCGGGCATAGGAAATAAGATAAGGCAATGTTTGCCAGTTGCGGGTATCTGCTTTTTCAGTGAGAGCGTTGGCAATGTTGACGGCAAAACCTAGCCATTCATTCTTTTTGGAAGCCATTTGTTTTATTCCTTGTTTGATGGCAACCCTTAATAATGAGGTCGATAATTCTCGTAACATGCGATCGTTCAGTGTTTTGAAAGCTATTTGATTGATGTCTTCTGCTTTTTGTAACGGATAATTGATGCCGTTATATTCGATGACTCCACGGATAAATTGCAGGGGACGTTCTTGGTATTTGGGAAATACGACACGTACAATATTCACATCTGCCAATGAATTGCGGTCGGAGTCGGTATATCCGTTTCCCCAAAAGAAGGGTAGGGCAAGTCCTAATTCCTGATTTTGGAATACAATTCCTCCGACACCTTTATCGATTTTGGTAAAGGTAAGCCCCCATTCGGTTTTGACCGGTCCAAGCCCATTTAACCAAAACATAACCAACTCCCCGTCTTGTGATGATGGTTGTGGTGTGTATTTTTGGTGGAATTCTTTTTCATATAGGGCCAATTCATTGGTAAATCCCAGTTTGTGCGCTGTACGCAGTAAATCCTGCTTTAATTGTTCCGGAGCTGTCAGACCGAAATTTTTGGCATAGTCGCTTTGGTAAATATTGTAGGCATTTCGATAAGCGATGAAAGCATCGTTCGTGTTGCCTGAGGCATCATAAATCAAACCCATTAAAAGATGGGCAAATGCATCTTGTTGATACCGGTTTTTATGGTCCGGATATTTATCGTTTAATTGTTGAAGTCGGATATTGATTTTGCGGGCTTCTACAAGAGCGTCTTCCATGTTATTCATCCGGAGATAATTCATAGCTTTGTAGACATTAATCATAATGACTTCAAAATCTTCCGGTCGATAGGGGCGAACTTCAGGATTTGAGACGAGAGCTGTTATTTCCAGCAGGGCGTTCCGTCTTTGCTCTTCTGTTAATAGCTCTGCCGTTTCAAAAGCTTTATTGCTTTCTTCTGTCTGCCCCAGCATGAAATTGACATATCCCAGATTAAGGAAATAAAGAATTTTATTTTTGTCGCGCGATTGCTTCTTGTCTTTATGTAAAATTTTCCCCGCTTGCTCAAAATTTCCCATACTTACAGCTTGTTGGAATGCTGCATTCCGTTGGTGCCAGGTGGCACATCCGGAAAGTAGGAAGAAAGCTGTACATAAAACACCAAGTAGCAATCGCATGGCAGATAAATATAATTATATTATTAGAAAGCTCGGTCGCTGACCTGTTTTTTGATTTTCTTGTCTCCCATCCACACGACTTCGTTGGTTTCAAGATTGGTGAGTTCCAAATCTATCTGATAATATACGACTTTATTTTTCTTATATGCATCAACGATGCTGTTGATTGTACCTTGCAGCATGAAATCGGCTCCCAGTTCCAGACCCCATTTTTTTGCAGTCTCTGCAGAGGTATATCCCTGATTTTGTTGTTCGCGCTCTACTCGTAATTCCTGACGTTTTTCACCGGCTTGAACTAAACGGACACTGCCGTTTTTGATGATGGCTTTCTCGATGTCTTTGATGAAAGTTTCTGAGCTGATGTGTTCGTGACTTTTGTTGGTTACGGTGCCTACAACTACTACCGGGCGTTTGTTGGCATGTTGGCTTTCATATATTGGCAGCCAGCGGGCAGTCAGTAGATCGCTGATCATTTCTGCCGACACCAATTGCGAATCAGTGTCATTCCAGCGTCCGCTAAGGTCGACAACTTCATTTGAGTTGATTCGTGATACTTTGCGGTTGGCACATCCGCTTAATACTGTGGCTAATACAAAAACCAGCATGATGGTATAAATACTCTTTTTCATGATATTCTTGTTTTATGTTATATTATTCTTTTTCAATCAAATCCTGTGCCATACGTTGGTATGTCCTTCCAATAATGATGCCGCTTTGTGAACGAATGCCGGCCATATACTCTTTTAAAGGCGACAAACTTATCATCACTTTTTTATATTCGCTCGAAGCATGTAATAGGTGGATGGTTCCATTGTATAGGATTGCAATTCCCAAATGGGATGTATCCAATCCGGCAATATTCGTGGTAATCAGGATGATATCTCCTGCTTTGATTTTAGAATATACTTTGTCGATATCTGATTTCGGTATGTAATAACGGGTTCGTTTGTTGATGGAATCCTCCATGTTTTTGATTTTTGTCAAAAGTTGGGGATTATTCTTTAATGCAGGATAAAGCTCATGGTGTCCTGACATAAAGTTGATTTCCTTTGTGTGTTTTATACCGCCTAAGTCAGCAGTAATATCCTTCAGCAATAGATTTTGTTGCATCTCATATAGCCAGTCGGATGAATAGTGTAATCGAGAGGTAAAGTCTTCGATTATACCATCCCGATAGCGGATTTTTTGTAGATTTTTTTTGAATGTATCTTCAGATGAAGAGGTATATTCAGGTAGAAATGCAAGGGCCAACACATTCTCAACAAATGTGACACAATCCAATTCCCGGAGATTGACAATGAGTTTTTCCCCATCGGCAGTATTCAGCGTGTTACTTTTGTAAGGAGTGTCAAGGAAAAAGCGGGCGATGGAAGAAATCCGCTCACCTGTCTCTTGTTCCTCTAAATGATTTGTTTGTGCATAATGCCAAAATTTCTGCAACACCAGTCTGTCCGCCTCGGAAATGACACAAGAATCGCACGAGGAGAAAAGACTTGTCAGTAGTATCAACCATATGTTGCAGATAAAGGCCATAGTATGTGTTTGTTATGATTATTTTAAAATATCCATCAACTTTTCCAGTCTGGGAGCCATGATGATTTCGGTGCGTCGGTTGCGGGCTCGTCCTGCTGCAGTATCATTATTATCGACAGGCATGTATTCTCCTCGTCCGGACGGTACGATCTGCAAAGGGTTGACTCCATATTCCTTGGTCAGAATGCGGACAACAGATGTAGCACGTACGACACTTAAATCCCAATTGTCTTTGAATTGAACGGTTTTAATCGGTTGGGTATCCGTATGTCCTTCAATTAAAATATCGATATCGGTCTGTTTTTTCAATACTTCTGCTAATTTTCCCAAGGCTGTTTTTCCTTGTTTATTGACCGTAGCACTTCCGGATTGGAACAGCAGTTTATTTGACATGGCAACATAGACCTTGCCGTTTTTTTGAGTAACGCTCAATTCATCGCTGCTAAATCCAAGAAGAGCTTCCTTGACGCTGTTTAACAAGGTATTTACTTTTTCTTTTTGGGAGTTGATTTCATTCTGCAGTTCGTTGATGGTGGCTTCGCGTTCTGTCAGTTTGTCCATTTTTTCCTTTAGCAATACATTCAATTTTTCTTGTGCAGAAAGATTGGTGTAAAGCGACTGACGGTACTCTTTGAGGGATTTTCCCATACGTGTTGTGTCTTGTTGTAGATTGCTAATCTGTTTTTGAAGGCGTGCGTTGTCTTCTTGTGAGCGTGCCAGGTCTTTTTCCAGCGCTCTTTCACGGCTGAGAGCTGCCAGACGTCCATTTTCTGCTATAGTAAATTTGTTTTTGCTGACACAAGAAGATACAAGTGTCAGTATGCAAACGGCATAAACGATAGTTTTCATACGAATGTTTTTATTTGATATTTAAAATACAAACTTAGCAGAAAAGAACGGTAAAACGAAAAAAATGTAGGGATAAATTGTATAATCGGCTTTGCTATTATTCTCCTTTGACCTGTTCTTATTTTGCTCTTACTTCCCTTTTACTCTCATCCGTAGCTGGCGGCAACCTCCTCCGTTGCATCTTCCTTCTCGTTCGGATGAGCTTCGGGGGAACTTCGGAGGAGGAACGGGGAAAGGTGAGATATAAGTGAGACATGCGTAAAAGGTTAAAGGGAGAGCTTTCGGAGTCCCTTTTCGGAGAATTGAAATTGTTTTATTCTGTCAATACAAATCAATCTATTTTGCATTATTCGATAATAGTTTTTTGAATAGTAATCGTTTGGCAATGTATGAAATGACGTAAGTGAATATACTTAAAAGATGATATTTGGCATATATGTCAATTATTTGATAAGATTATCATAGAAATATACTACTTTAGCCAAAACTTTGAGTATATTTGTAGAAGTAACAATAAAAATGACGATATGAGCAACGATATTAATCGCTTGAAAGTGGTGCTTGCAGAGAAAAAACGCACCAACAAATGGTTGGCAGAACAGCTTGGTAAGGACCAGGGAACAGTCTCTAAATGGTGCACTAATACTTTGCAACCTAATCTCGAAACTCTGGTTCAGATTGCCAAGGTTCTCGATGTAGATACAAAGGATTTATTGTGGTCCATAAAGTAATTCAATACCATCATGGATAAGAAGCAACAAGACATTGCATATTTTATTGCTTTTAGCATTGAGCAATATAAAAATGCAAAAGGTATGAGTGGCGAAGAAGTCATGCAACTATTTAACAGATATAGAGTTCTGGAATATTTGCAGGATTTCTTTGATGTATTGCATACACAAGGGTATCAATGGATTATCAATGATATTGACCAATTTATAAACCTAAGAAAACAGGAGGAGCAGAAATGAAAATATATCATGGTAGTGTAGATGTGGTGAGTAATCCTGAAATCAGAGAACCTAATCGTCGTCTTGATTATGGTGCAGGTTTTTATGCAACAACATCATACGAACAGGCAGAGCGTTGGGTACAACGTAAAATGAGAGAATGTAAATCTGGGAAAGGTTTTATAAATGTATATGATTTTGATGGAAAAGTGATGGATACGTTGAAGTCTCTGTCATTCACAACACCAACAGAAGAATGGGTTGATTTTGTGATGTTGAATAGAACGGAGCAAGATTATATTCATGATTATGATATTGTGTATGGTCCTGTAGCTAATGACCGAGTATATGCTGCATTTGCGTTATACGAAGCTCACCTCATCAGCAAACAGATACTTATAGCAGAATTGAAGACCTATAAGTTGGTAGACCAATATCTTTTTCATACTGAGAGATCACTTGAAAGTATAACATTTATTGAGGCAAAGGAGGTTACATTATGATAGGCGAAATTAATCAAAGTAATCTATATCTACTTATACCCTCAAAGGTAAGTTGGCTTGCTGATATGCTTTGCAAAAATAAGGCAATGAGTCTTGTTGAAGCTATCAAGAAAATATACTCATCCAAACTATACAAAAAACTTCAGGATGAGAGTACAAAGAAATGGCATCTTGGTCCAGTGGATTTGTATCAGGAATTGATGAATGAAAAATAGATAATTGTTTGCCAGTTGAGCCATTAAGTGAATCATTAAAATCAATGGAACAACAAGGCTAAAAAAACTGGTGAACATATGCTGATAGAGTTTGGTAAAACTATATTTATTTATAGATATATTAAATCATAAAAGATGAGATATTTAGGGAGTAAGGAATCTCTTACAAATCAGATATTAGAATTACTTAGAAGCAAAGGTCTATTGCAGAATGATTATGTGTTCTGTGACGGTTTTTGCGGTATGGGATCTATTGCTGATTCCGTAAAAAACATATATAGGAAAATTATCATCAACGATTCACTTAAATGCGCTTCTGTTTTCACACATGCTAAGTTGATTGCAAATGAATGTACTTTCGAAATGCTGGGCTTTGATCCTTTCGAATTCCTAAACAACTGCGATGGATTTAGAGAAGGTTTTGTTTATCAGAACTATTCTCCAGGAGTATCTGATCGCATGTATTTCACCAAAGAAAATGCGGGACGTATTGATTATTTTAGAGATCAAATTGAGAAATGGTATGTGTCAAATGATATAAACAACAATGAATATTCTTATTTGTTAGCCTGCTTGCTTGAATCAGTTTCTGACGTATCGAATACAGCTGGGGTGTATGGTGCCTTCCTTAAACATTGGGATAAAAGAGCACTCAAGCCTATTGTGTTCAGTAGAATAGATGCTTCATTAGGTATAGCTAACGAAGTTGAAGTCTATAATTCGAAGATTGAGGATATAATCTCGAATATTGATTGTGACATACTATACCTTGATCCACCATATACTCAAAACCAATATGGTACGCAATACCATTTATTGGAAACACTCGTCTTAAACGACACACCAACAATTAGTAGGATTACAGGGTCTCGTCCCACTACACCAATGCGCTCACAATGGTCAAAGAACTATTGTGCCCATGTTCTTTTTGATAAAGTCGTTGCTGAAACAAAGGCCAAATATATTGTCTTCAGCTATAATAATGATGGATTTATGTCGAAAGACTTTATTGAGACCACCCTGAAACGGTATGGAGTTGAGGAAAGTTACATATGCGAAATTATTAATTATAAAAAATATAATAACTTCAAGTGCCAAGGCGCTGATGATCATTTTGAATTTTTGTTCTTTATAGAAAAAAACCTTCCGACTCTATTGTCATAGAGTCTCCATTGAATTATACTGGTAGTAAATCCAAAATGGTTGGATTTATCAAGAGTCAGTTACCTTCTGGCAATATAGATACTTTCATTGATGCTTTTGGTGGCGGATTCAATGTAGGAGTAAACATCGACGCAAATAAAATCATATATAATGATATCAATCCGTTTGTGGAAGGACTAATTCGTTCTTTCTATAGCGAACCATGCTCGTATTTACAATACATCGAAAAACAAATAAAGAAGTACAATCTTTCACCCGACAACAAAAAAGGCTTCCTTCAGTTGCGAGAAAAATATAATAGTATACCTGTGAATAAACGTGATCCTCGTATGCTTTACACGCTCATCTTATATGGATTCCAGCAACAAATTAGATTCAACACCAATTGGGGGTTCAACAACCCTGCAGGTTCACGTTGGTTTAATGAAAATCTTCTTTCAAAATTTATTGCCTTTACACGAAGTTTGCAAGCTAAAAATGTGGTGTTCATGAATTCAAGTTTTAAAAATCTTGATATACAATTTACCCCAAATATGTTCATTTACGCCGACCCTCCTTATCGTTCGACTCTTGGTGTATACAATGATGGTAAACGTGGTTTTGAAGGATGGACTTTGGAACATGAACAACAATTGTGTGAATTCCTCGATATAGCAAACAAACATGAGTCAAAGTTCATGTTGTCTTACGTAGTCAGTGTTGGAGATTTTACAAACAACGAAATTATAGAATGGACAAATAAAAACAAATATCACATGGTAAATGTAGTTACTCCACAAGGTAGGTACAATAATCGCCATGAGGTATTAATCAAAAACTACTAATTATGGTAGCAGTAATAACATATCGCCCTAATGCTCAAAAGACTCCTGGTCTATTTGATAGAATCTTGACAAGCGATATTCTTCGGGATATATGTGTGAGAGTCACAGGACAAGACGAATATAGGGTAGTTCGTGATACATCGACATATAACAGAGGAAGATTAATCACTATTGAATATTGCGGCATGAAGAACTATGTTTCTTTATCAGAAGTTTCTGTAGAAGGCCGTAATCAGAGTGTTCAGAGCATTCCAACCGCTATGAATCTTTTTTATGCAGACCCTTCTGTGAATAAAGCTCTTTACTATTATTTTGTGCCTCATAATGGCAACTATTTCACTGATTACCATCTTGTTTATTTCCGTTTATTAAAAACGGCAGGTATGATTTTCTTAAATTTTCTTGATTATTATCCATCGGAGATATATGCTTTCAGGAGTATTGATGAAATAATAGACGAAAGGAATGATAACCGAGAAACAAATAGATCAAATAATTCCTCGTTCATTTCAAAAACATCAGATAAAGTTCAGATTTATGCAAAGACCTATGGTGCAAGCAAGTATGAATCTACACTTCTGGCTATAGCTGCATCAAAAATAACTGATAGGCCTATTGACTTATACAACATTTGTGAGCAAGATCTTACTCACTTACCCGCGGCATCTTTGACTACAATAAACGCCTTGGGCAATATCTCTGTACACGATACATCTATTACATTAGAGAAGAGAACTTTTATCAACTCTAGAGATAAAAGCGAGTTGCGCTCACCAATATATCAGCGCAACCTTTTGCAAAGGCTTGGTCGTAAACATTGTGCGCTGTGTGGATGTGAAATTTCAGAAATTATTCAGGGGGCGCATATATGGGGCGTCGCGGAGATTGCTCGGAATGACCAATTTAACGATGATGTTAAGTTTGACCATGCAATAAGTGGCGAAAATGGATTGTGGCTTTGCCAAAACCATCACAAATTGTTTGACTCGCACTATCTGGCATTTAATGTAGATGGTCACTTAATGGTTCCAAGCAACTTACGTGATGAAGATGGCAGATTCATACGTAGCATTACCGAAAAACACATCTTGAGTGATCAAATTATGACGGATAATTTCATATGGTATCTTTCTCAACGCAATCGTATACGTGATTATTCCCATTACCAGCGATTAGTAGTATGATGCTTAAAGAATATAAAACAAAACAATTCTCCGACTTTAAACTATATTGTGGAGATTCTACAGATGTCATGTCGCAGATTGATAATCAATTCGATATGATATTTGCAGACCCGCCATATTTTTTATCAACAGGGAATGGAAGAGTCAATATCAACGGCAAGTATATCAAATTTGATAAAGGCGAGTGGGATAAAGTACGTTCCTCAGATGAAAAGGACAAATTCAATATGTCTTGGCTTACTTTATGCAAAGAACGTTTAAAAAATAACGGTACTATTTGGGTCTCAGGGACGTATCATAACATTTTCTCCGTAGCTGATTGCATGGAATCACTAGGTTTCAATATTCTGAATTTTATAGTATGGCATAAAACAGATCCACCACATTCACTAACCGAAAAGCGCTTTGATTTCTCTGCGGAGTATATCATATGGGCAAGCAAAACCAAATATGCTGACCATTATTTCAATAAGGAGTTGATGACCGCAATGAATAATGGTGAACCCATGCAAGATGTCTGGACTATGTCAGCGACAGAGCAATGGGAAAAGATGTGTGGAAAGCATCCTACACAAAAGCCCCTACAATTGCTGTACCGAATAATTATGGCCTCTACTCTTCCTGGTGCATCAATACTCGACCCTTTTGCTGGGAGTTGTACTACAGGTATCGCTGCTAATCTTACAGGAAGAACATTTGTTGGAATAGATCAAAGTACAGAATATCTTGACCTAGGTGTTAGACGTAAACAGGCTATTGTGGATTCTAATACAGCATCCGATTTATATGTGAAAATGGTAGCTAATCCTAACGAGCCCATGGTTTTAGTTAATCATGCAAGACCGGAACTATACAATAAGATGATCGAAACAGGTATCTGCTATTTAAGAGCAGGTGATTCGTGTGGATCGCTTCTTGTTAAGCCAGGATTTGAGCGTATTCAATACGTGCTATTACATAACGGTGGTGCTAATGCCAAACTTTTCAAGTTAAAAACAAAAGGGCGTTTTCAGATATGGACAAAAGATTCGTTGGGTAATTATGGTTTCAATCCGACTCATGCACCATATTACGTTATATTACCATTTGATAATCAATCAGAAATAAAGATGGAATGCACGCCGAACCTATTTGAAAACAAGTACACTTATGTGGCTAAGATAAGACCTATTAGTGAATTCATTAGTAGTACATTTGATAGACTAGAGAGATGATATGATTGAATGTTTAATCGAAGTATTTGAGGAAAATTAAATGTCAATCAGTTTGGATAAATATATTGAGGTGAGAAAGTTTTAAAATAAAATATTGTGATATGGATTGTAAAATATTGATTAATAGAAATATTATTAATATTCTTATCGGAGATGAGAAAGTATGTGAAGAATATAGACTTCCATATTTATCTGGTCCTGATTTGTGTGCTTTATCTACAGAATTCGGTTTACAAAAATCTTATTCCTGGAATGGAGGTGGAGTGAGTAGATGGGTGTATATGCAGGATTTAATGACATATTTAGAAAAGCAAGGTCGATTATTTGAATTATTTTCTAGATTGTTTGATAGACAATATTTTAAAGAATTATCTAAACTAACATCTCCAGAATTAGTGACATCAACATATAATTCAATAGTGGATTGTGCTATAAAACGAATTAATGCTAATCTTATACTTGCTAAAAAAGAATTAAGAGTTCATAAAGGTCAGTTCACATTGACAGATGCTGGAACAGAACCAGTATTTATAGCTCCTAAGGTAAAAGTTGTGGATAGACAATATATACGTGAATTACCAGAACGAATAAAAGATGATCTTGAACATAAGGATTATGATAGTGTCATTACAAAGTCTAGGACTCTTTTAGAAGAAGTCTTAATTTTTATAATTGAAAGATTGACTAAAGAACGATATAAGAGTAACGGCGATCTAGTTAAGATTTATCAAGAAACTACGGATTTGCTAAATATGCGACAAAAAGGCGATTGGGACAAACGTGTAAATGAATTATTAGGAGGAATGCATAAAATAGTTAGTGCCATAGCAAGTATGAGAAACTTGAATAGTGATGCTCATGGTGCAGGTGCTGGAAGAATTAATATTCGTGAAAGAGAAGCTCTTTTAGCAGCAAATTCGTCTATGATGCTTGCAGAATATTGGCTGGCAGTTTATGAAACAAAAGCTAAATAATAACAATATAATAGGTTTCTTGAGGATGTAAATTAAACTCATAGGGGGTTGTAACTCAATATCGTTGTTTTCTATTAGTTCGGTAATAGTTTGTCGAACAACGTCCCATGTGTGAGTATTTTCATATTCTTTGTAGGGGTGTTCCATATTTTTTAGAATTAAATTCATTTATCGATTTCAATTGCATACATCACAAATTTACAAAATATGCCATTCATTAGTTTGTGATGAACAGTATTTTTTTGTGATTCTTTGCTTAGTTCCAATTCCATACGATTTCTTTATCTCTAATAAGCCGTATTATACCAATAGTCAATCAGATTATGGCATGAGAATCAATCACCACCATCCAACATCAAATAGTGTCTTGTGATTTGAACGTTTTTTCTTCACTTGCTGATTGATTCAGCTTCCTTGCTGTTCTCTCTGAAAGTTTGTAAGAGCGGAAAAAAATGTATAACTTTGTTATTTCAATAAGACTAAAAGGAGCATACTCACATTTAAAATTTATAATTATGTTATTTACAGTAAGTCCTGAACTGAATTTGAGCTTTGGTCAAGTGCTTGAAAAGTTGATTAATTTTGCAATTGATGCAGGTAAAGACATCTTGGTTGCTATCCTGATTTATGTTATCGGGCGTATCATTATCAAGTATATTGGAAAATTGGTTTCCAAGATATTGGAAAAACGTCGGGTGGAAATCAGCGTGCAGACTTTTTTGAAGAGCCTTTTAAAGATTTTGTTGAATCTGATTCTGGCATTTGCCATTATTGGTAAGTTGGGAGTTGAGACAACCAGTTTCGCTGCTCTGTTGGCATCCGCCGGTGTGGCAATCGGTATGGCATTGTCCGGCAATCTGTCCAATTTCGCAGGAGGATTGATTGTGTTGGTTTTCAAGCCTTTTAAAGTTGGTGATTATATTGACGGAGCCGGTGTTAGCGGAACTGTACAAGAGATACAGATTTTCCATACGATTTTGTTGACTCCGGATAATAAAGTGGTTTATGCTCCGAATGGCGCATTGAGCGGTAATGCAATCACAAACTACAGCAGAAAAGACACCCGACGGGTTGATTTTACATTTGGAGTAGAATATAATGAGGATTTTGATAAGGTAAAGGCCGTGTTGATGAGGATTATAGATGCTGACAAACGTATTTTGAAAACTCCGGAACCGATGATTGCTTTGGGCTCTTTGGGTGCAAGCAGTGTGGATATTACGGTGCGTGTTTGGGTGGCAACTCCTGATTATTGGGGTGTGTATTTTGATATGAACCAAATTGTATATGCAACCTTCAACAAAGAGGGTATCGGATTTCCTTTCCCGCAGCTTACATTGCATCAGGCTAGAAATTGATGTTTAGTTGATATTCAGATATGTAAAGTCCCTGTCGAAAATGTCGGCAGGGACTTTTTCTATAGAAGTTTTAAAAACAATTCTTTGTTATCGGAATCTGAAGATTTGATTTGTAATTTGAGACGTGATTTGCGGGTATAGACATTCGTGATGTTGTTTTTCATGAACAGACTGATTACTTGTGGGGAAAAACCTGCAAATATATAACAGAGCAGTTGTATGTCGCTTTCTTTCATGCTAGGAAAATCATTTTTTAATTTCATCATGGCATTGTCGTGGCAAAGATTTACAATTGTTTCCAATTCCTGTCGCATTTTCGGATTTTTTGAAAACTCTAGGATAATCTGTTTTACCTGTTGGAACATGTTGGTTTGCTGGATAGCCGTATTCTCTTTTTCGTAGTATTTCCTGCCGAGTTTTTCGATTAACTCAAATCGTGATGCGACTAGTCCTTTTAAACGGCTTTCCATGTCTTGCCGTTCAATCAGATTGTCTGTGAGTCTTTTGTATTCTATGCTGGCTTTTTCGCTTAATAGCAGGTAATGGTTTGTGCGTTCTCGCTGTATGTGTATGAAGCGTCGTATAATAAAACAAGTGGTAATGATTGATACAACAATGATAACCGATATGATTATTTCCCAAAAGTTTCGGATTTCCATCCGGTATTTTGCAAGTTCTGCCTGTTTTTTAAAATATTCCCGTTCAACCATGCCTGCTGAGAACTGTATTTCGCTACGTGTTAATGAGTCTGTCAAGGTAATGTAGCGATGGATTCTGTCTATTGCATCTTGCAATTGTTCGGTCTGGGTGTTTATTTTAAAGGCAACGTATTGTAAGTATGCCATGTCGAAAGGATTGTTACTGTGACTTTCTGCGAGATTCAGATAATGTCTGGCACTGTCGATATTATTCCTTATGACATTTATATTCATGAGTGTTTGATATTTGTATAAAGAATCGTTCCTTGCATATTTTTCTATGCGTTCTAGCAATGCTGGAGGAATGTTTTTTCTGTCTGTTATAACATAAAGAGAGGACAGGTTATTCATAGCTGTTTGTGCAGTTTCTTTGATATTTTGTTCGTCGGACAAATGCAGGGCAGTGGAGTAAAGTTTTATAGCCTTGGAGATGTTTTTCATTCGATAAGTTGCTGCTGCCATGTCTAGAATTGCATATATTTCTTCTGTTGAGGCATTTGCTTTTTGCAAAAAGTCTCGCGATTGCTGAAAATAGAGAAATGCTCTGTTGTAGTTCATCTGTTCATAATAAACTTTCCCTATTTGTTTGTGTAATAAGCCTAATCCTTTATAGTTCGGTTTAGATGTTCGTTCCAGCATTTCATCTATTATCAGAAACAATCGTAAAGCCTCCAGTTGATTGTTTGCATTCAATTTGATTTTTCCCCGGTAAAACAAGGTCTTGCATTGGTTGGCTATGTCGTGAGAAGAATCTTTGTAATAATTCCAGGCTTGAAGAATCAGTGAGTCGTCTGTTACCTTGATGTTGTTTTTATCCAAGGCTTCCGAATATAGTAAGGCATACCTGGCATCGTCCTTGGGATTAAGTGATACTGGTTGAATCTGTTTTAATATGTATAAGGCACTATCCGGTTTATGAAGCAATAATCGTTCTGCTTCATCAAGCTGTAAATTATTATTCTTTTTGCATCCGAGGAGGCAAAAGAGAAATGTGAATATTAAAATCAATTCATGTTTCATGGCTTAAATATCGCAAAAACTTTCATATTTCCATGCATGTAAGATAAGTGTAAGAAAATAAAGATGATTAAATTTGTAATACGCTTGTAATCTTTGTATTACAAATGCTATTGTAAGATTATATCGTACGTATGATAACTCTTGATAACCTGAAATGTATTTTATTTGCAGCATAATATTTTCACTTAAAACATAAAAATATGAAACAAATTTTATTGGTAGCAATTATTTTACAGATTGCTTTTACAGGATGTCAGTATGAATCAGACATCACAAAAGAAGTGTTGCAAAAAGAAGTATTGCAAAAGACAAGATGTAGGGCATCCTCGAGAATGAGATTTAATTCATCAGAAGAGGTTCAATCGTTGTTAGACCAAATGCAAAATGGAGATTATAGTAATGCAAAAACAAAAGCTTATAAAAGTGACAATTTCCTGTCTTTGAATGAATTCTTAATTCAAACAGCACTTGATTCTCTTACTGAGGAAGAATTAAAACAGATTCAAGCAGAGGGATTGGTTTATGACCCCGAAGATACATTAATTGCAGATCCTAATTTTTGTGATTTATTAAATGCAAATCGTGAAATAGTGGTTGGAGAAAAAGTGTATAAATATATACAAGAAGGTGTATTACGATGTAATATTTCAGAAGATTCATTATTGTTGAATTTAGATATAGATTTGAGTTTAATAAAAGATACAATTGGTAGTGTAAATTTTATACCACTAAAAAATAGTTTGGAATTTTTGCCAATTAATTATAGTCAACATATTGAAAATGAAGTTCCAATAACACGTTCTTCAGGTTTAGGTGATTTAAAACTTGAGAATGGTTTTATAATTAGTGCTAATAATGTGAGAGATATAAAATGGAAAAGTAGAGGAGATGCGGGATTGATACAACATGGTCTATCGTCAATTTTAAGTAAGAATACTGTCGTAGAATCAAATTTTGATAAAAGACACCGTATGAAGTTGCGCATGTATGAACAAAATTACGTTGTAGCTCGTACAATAGGAATGACTTTAAGAATGCAACAAAGGAGGCTGAGAATTTGGTGGAGAAAAAAAGCAGATGAGTTTCATTATGGATGGACAGGATTAGAGTTGGCATACCGTTTTCAAGAAAGACCGATTCCTCCTATACATACACCAGATTGGCCTAAAAATGAAGTTGGAGATTCTAGAACACCTGATTATATTAGTAAAAAGTTTCCTTTTGATGATAATGATATTATACTTTTTTATGTTCCATTTAGCAATTATCCAATAAAAACGGCTAATGTAAACAAACTTGCATCTGAGGCACTTAATAAAGTTTCTTCTAATATTCGAAATTATTTCACTAGCCATAATAAACAAGGAGTATTTACGACAGAACCGTATCCGCATGAGCATAATTTATTGGTTGTAGTTCCTCAAATAGAAAAGCATGCTTATAATGATGGTCGAGAAGTATATAGATTTGATACAGATTGGCTTTCTGGTAATTATACTGTCGGGGTGCAGGTATATCCAAGTATAAAAAAAGCAAATGTGAGTTTTAAAGCACCTTATAAAGCTCATATTGCAAGAGGGTGTGTATATGGTGCAGTAAAATGGAATGGAAAATGGAAAGCTGCAAGAATTTATACCTGTGATTAAACATTAACAACAGTGATGCTATGAAACAAATTTTTATTTTATTATTTTTTATTCCATGTTCGCTTTTTGGGCAAGATATAACAAGGTTTGAAGTCGAGGTTGCAATAGGTCCTAATTTTGGAAAGAAGAAGGTGGAAGGTTGTAATATTCGAGAAGGAATTGATATAATTTTGGAAGCGAGGTGTAATTATTCTTCCCATTTTGATTTTGGATTGCAGTTTTTGGTAGGGGCTTATGATTTGTTGTATAAAGGAAGAGGTGTTGAAGAGACCTATCGGAATATGATATTACAGCCTGTGGTTGACTATAATTTTCGTATGAGCAAACATGTTTCTTCATTTGTTGGTGGAGGATTGGGAATGGCAATTGTTGATGTTGATTTGGGGTATAATCAGTTTAATTCCATCTGTTTTACACCTCGTTTAGGGGTTGAATTATTCAAACACCTAAGGATGACACTTGATTACAGGTTGTTGAAGTGGGATTTAAGTTTTTGGAATTGTAGTGTCGGATTTGTGTTGGGGGGAGGAAATAAGACTAGGAGACACCATTAGCCGTTTGTCTATTTCTTCGAGAGCAGATTGCATGATTTTTTCGACATCGCTGCCGATGATGTCGAGGTTTTCGGCTTTGAAGAGCTGGGCCTCTTTGATGCCGAAGAAATTGTGGCATAAAGCACTCAAATAATCATATCCGAAATTGAAATGCACGGGTCCTCCGGCTGTCATTGCATAAATCAAACGATGGGCTTTACATAACCCGACTGGGTAGCCTTCCGGCGAATATTTGAAGGTTAGACCGGTGACAGTTACATATTCCATGTATGTTTTCAGGATTGCGGGGAAAGCCAGATCCCAATATGGAGCAGCTATAACAATTGTATCGGCGGTTGCAAACTGGCGGGCATATTTTAGCTCCGGTGCATCAAGGCTGTTTGATTGGACATGGAGAAAGCGTTGTTGGAGGATATCCCAATTATCTATGGCTGGGATTTTTTCTGCTGCAAGATTCAGTTCTTCTATTTCTCCGTCTAGTCTCTTCAATAGATGTCTGGCAAGACGTAGGGTTCGTGATTCTTCTCTGATACATGCATTGATAAACAAAATCTTTTCCATGATTTTTGCTCCGGTTAAAATGAATCCCGAAATACTTTCCTATATTTCGGGATTCTGTATCGTATAAAATAAATCGGCTCTTATATAGCTGTTGTAAACTGTTCCAGGAAACGGATGTCGTTGTCAAAGAACAAGCGGATGTCTTTGATTCCGTATTTTAGCATGGTGATACGCTCAATACCCATGCCGAGAGCGAATCCTGTATATTTGTTTTTGTCAATACCATTCAGTTCCAATACATTGGGGTCAACCATGCCGCAACCGAGGATTTCCAACCAACCGGTGCCTTTACATACATTACAGCCTTTCCCGTGGCAAAGCGAGCAGGAAACGTCCATTTCTGCCGATGGCTCTGTAAACGGGAAATAGGACGGGCGTAAACGGATTTGAGTGTCTGCACCGAACAGTTCCTTGGCAAAATAGGTCAAGGTTTGTTTTAAGTCTGCGAAAGATACATTTTCGTCAATGTATAAGGCTTCGATTTGGTGGAAAATACAATGCGCACGTGCTGAAATGGCTTCATTGCGGAATACTCGTCCCGGAGTCACCAGACGGATGGGAGGAGTGTGGGTTTCCATATCATGAACCTGAACAGATGAGGTATGGGTACGCAACAAGATGTCCGGATGCTTTTCGATGAAAAAAGTATCCTGCATATCGCGTGCCGGATGTTCCTCAGGGAAGTTCAAGGCTGAAAAAACATGCCAGTCGTCTTCAATTTCCGGACCTTCTGAGATGGTGAATCCGAGACGGGAGAATATGTTCAGTATTTCGTTTTTGACTATTGACAGGGGATGGCGTGAACCTAAATTCACGGTATCGCCCGGCATGGTTAGATCAATGCCGGTTTTGCCATTGTCTGACGAGCACAATTGTTCTTTCAGTTCGTTTACTTTATTGAGAGCCGCTGTCTTCAGTTCGTTCAGGGCTTTGCCGATTTCTTTTTTCTGTTCGTTGGGTACATTTTTAAAGTCTTCAAACAAAGTTGCAATACTACCCTTTTTGCTCAGGTGTTTGATTCTGAACTGTTCCACTTCCTCGGGAGTGGTGGCATTAAAGCCTGCAATTTCTGTTATAAGTTGGTTTATCTGATCTAACATTGTCAATGCGTTTGATTATCAAGGTTACAAAACTAAGGCATTTAATTGAAAATTGAAAATTGCCGGTTGAAAATTAGGAAATAAAGCACAAAAATTACTTTTTCCGGCGTAAAATATGCAAAATCATGGGATAACTCAGGCAGGCAACGACAGCTCCAGCGAAATCAGCCAGCAAATCGTATATTTCTCCGCTTCGGTTGAAAAAGTAATATTGCAGTATTTCTATCAATCCTCCGTACACAACCGTATAAATGCAGGCTATCAGATATGATTTCCAGCGGGCAAGGTGGCTGTAATAAACCAATGGGAATATCAACAATAAAGATGCAACAAAAAATAATCCACCATGTACTATTTTGTCAATATACGGGATGTTGAATCGAGGATTGGGTATAGCATCCCCGGGCAATGCGCAAAGGGTGAAAATAATCACTGTCCATAAGATGGTGATACCGATGATGGTGGTGCGCGGTGGAATATGCATGGCTATTCTTCTAAAATGCGTACTTTAATCCGGATATCTTCCAGAGGCCTGTCGCTTTTGTCTGTGGGGACTGCCGCGATTTTATCGATGATTTCAAAGCCGTCTATCACTTCGCCGAATACGGTGTATTCTTTGTCGAGATGATGTACACCGCCTTGGTTGATGTAGGCTTCTCTTTTGGCATCGTCCATGTAGATTTTGTCTGTGTTGGCATTCCATTCAAATTCAATATCAGCCTTTATTTTGTTGGCTATCTTACGGAATTCTGCCACTTTTTTCTGTTTGCGGAGTGTATCAAGGATGGCTTTTTTGTCCGGAGTGTAATATTTTTTCTGGATTGCCCTTTTAATGGGAACGTTGACCTGCTTTTCCATGATTTCCACTTCTTTAGGCGAATATTTACGGCCTTGTACAATATAGAATTGTGATATGTCGGATTCTTTGAAAAAGTTTACGCGATCCGGCTGTCGGGGCGCGGCAAGGGCTCCTTTTTTATGATAATGGTGTGGCTTGATTTCTGCATCGATTACAATTGGTTTGCCATAGCCGATTTCGCTGCCTTTAATGGCATTTCGACTGTCTGATGAGCCTCCTTGGATGACAAAATCCTTGATGACCCGATAAAACAATGTGCCGTCATAGTGTTTGGCTTTGGCCAGACGGATGAAATTATCCCGATGTTGAGGCGTGTCGTTGTATAATTTTACAGTCATGTTGCCGTAGTTCGTTTCGATGACTGCTTTTACTTCTTTTTCTTGTGCGATAGCCGAATATGTACAAAGAAGTGCGAATAATGCCAGGGTGTATAGTTTCATAGTACAATTTATTACCAATGACCCAAAGATATTATTCCATTTTTTAATCTGCAAATCTTAAGATTTTAATCTTGGGCACAAAGTTTACGGATTAGATAACGTACAGGGAAATAGGAGGCAATGTATCCGATAAAAAGAACAACTGCAACGATGATTGCCAGATCGCTGAATACTAATTTTACCGGATAGGCATTGACAATATAGCTGCCGTCACCCAAAGTAATCAGTCCGAATTTTTCTTGGATGAGGCAAATGGTTGTGCCTGTAATCAGTCCGAGAAGGGTTCCGGTCAGGGTAATCAGATTTCCTTCGGTTTTAAATATGGTAATCAATTTATTTTCGGTCATGCCCAATGCTTTATAGGTGGCAAGATCTTCTTTCTTGTCAAGAATCAGCATGGAGATTGAACCGACAATGTTGAAAGAGGCAATGAGTAGGATAAATAGCAGTATCAGGAATACGGCTAACTTTTCTGATTTCATCATAGCGTAGAAAGCCTGATTAAGCTGGTACTTGTCTTTTATCTGATATGTGTCAGGCAGTTTTTGTGCCAAAGTTTCTTTGACTGTCTTTGTTTGGGTCGGGTCAGACAGGCGAATCTCTACTTTGGATAATCGTTTGTCGGTGTCGAACAATTCTTGGGCAAGTCGTAAATCGGTGATGAGGTATTGGGCATCGATATCTTGTTGTGAACTGAAATAGGCACAGGGATAGACTTGCTTGGTATTTAGTGCTGTGCTACTTGTTTTTTTGTGTGCATCGGGGTAGTAAAGCAGTATCGGAGTGTTGGAGTCGAGCGGGGCTTGCAGGTGGGCTGCAACTCCATATCCCATAATGGCTTGGAAGCCTTGGGATGTTTGTAGCTGGAATGTTCCTTCCAAGAGGTTGGCTGTGATGCCGGAATTCTCAGCATAGTTTTTGTCCACACCTTTTACGACAACCGGTAACATGCGCTCACCATAGCGGGCCAATGCTTTTTCTTCTATTATATTGTTATAAGAGGCAATGTCCGGTTGGGAGTTGATGGTTTGATAAAAAGAAGAATCAAAATAAGCATATTTCCCGGTTGCGGGTGAAATAATCAAATCGGGAGTGAAACTGTCGGTGCTTTTCTGTAGCAATATATCCATGCCGTTAAAGACAGAAAGTACAACAATCAGCGCTGTTGTGCCGATTGCTACCCCTGTCACGCTGATGGCAGAGATAATGTTGATGGCATTTTGTTTCTTCTTGGAAAAAAGATAGCGCCGTGCTATGAAGAAAGGCAACCGCATATTTCTATTATTTCAACAATTCATCGATTTTGTCGATATAATCAAGGCTGTCGTCCACAAAAAAACGCAGTTCCGGAATGATGCGCATCTGCTTGCCGATTTTCTTGCCTAAGATGAAGCGAATGCTTTTGTTGTGTTCCTCCAGGCTGTTTAAAACACTTTCTGAGCGCTCGGAGGGGAAAATACTGACGTAAATTTTTGCGTATGAGAGGTCCGGGCTTACTCTTACGGTGGTAATTGACAGCATTGCACCCACTGCATATTCTCTACACTCTTGTTGAAACATTTCACTTAAGTCTCTCTGTATTAGACGAGCAACTTTATTTTGTCTGATTGAATCCATGTCGTGAAAAATTATTCGTAAAATTTTTCTGCAAATGTAGTATTTTTTTCTGAAACATTTATTACATTTGCAACCGCAAACGAGATGTAGCGCAGTTGGTAGCGCGCCACGTTCGGGACGTGGAGGCCGCTGGTTCAAGTCCAGTCATCTCGACAAAATAAAAAAACGCATCATTTTTATGGTGCGTTTTTTTTATTTTAGCTGTTTATACAGCTAAAGTTAAGCTGAATTTACTTCCTCGACCTATTTCGCTTTCAATGGTCAGTTTGCCGCCATGAGCTTCGACAAAGTCTCGTGATATAGATAAACCGAGTCCGCTGCCTTGTACTTTAGTGCCGGGAACGCGGAAATAAGGTTCAAAAATACTGTCATGATATCGGGCATCAATACCTTTACCAAAATCTTTGACATATAATTCAATGTGCTTTTCGTCTTTTTGTTTGGCTCCGATAATGACGCGACTATATTCTGGGGAATAGCGTATGGCATTGCTGAGTAAGTTTGTTAATACCCAGGCAATTTTTTCACTGTCAACAAAAAGTTTGCTGATTTTATCTTCTGGATATTCAACTTCAATTTGAATACCGAATTTTTCGGCTTGTACCCGGTTGGCTTTGAGAGCGTATTCGATGAGTTCTATAGGTTTGGTAATTTTGGGCTTTATTTGCAGTTTACCGCTTTCTACTTGAGTCATGTTTAGTAATTCTCCTGTAATATTCAATAGGCGTTCACTGTTTTCCTTAATACTTTGCGAGAGTTCTTCTTGTTCGGTATTTAAAGAGCCTACTCGTTTGTCTTCTAACAATTGGAGACTCATAAGTATGGCAGAGATAGGAGTTTTTAATTCATGAGAAATGGTGGAAATAAAAGTTGTTTTGGCCGTGTCCAATTCTTTAAATTCTGTAATATTTTTAAGCATGATGACATAGCCTTTCTGTTTTGAGGTATTGTTGTGGTTGTTGGTTTGGGTGATAGGCATGTATTTAATCTGAAAGTAACTCTCTTTGTTGTCTGCATATATTTTTAGAGGTTCGTCTTTCTTTTTATTTTCTGTTTTTTGCAGGGAAGGAAGTTCACGGATCAGACGTCGTAGCAAGTCGTTGCGTAATGCAATCTCTTGTGCGGGTTTCATCCAGATATCTTCGCGTTGTACGTTTAATATGTTTAATGCTTCGTCATTGATGAAAAGGATGGTCATATTGTTATCTAATCCGATAATGGGTTCCTTTACACTATTGATAATGGTTTCCATATAGTTTTTGGCAGCCATAATTTGTGAAAGGGTGCTTGAATGATAGTCGGATAATCTTTGGGCCATTCGGTTGAAGTTTTTAGACACTTCTTGAAATTCATGCTCTTCCAAATACAGCCTTTGGGTGTAATTGTGGTTTGCAATTTCTTGAATGCCTTTTATGATTTCTTGGATGGGTTTATTGATAGAGGAGGGGAGTAGAGAGAGCATAAGTATACCTATGCTGATACAGATACCTCCTACAATAGAAATCCATAAAAGAGCCCGTTGTAGTCCAGACTCTGCAGCAGGACTAGTGGGTTCGGTTTCTGTCAAAATTTGCAGATTGACAATAGAAAGGGAAACAAGCAGTACAATCATGGCGACTAGAAGACCTATGCCTAATGTCAGTTTCGTTTTTATATTCATGGCGTTTTTTTTACTGGGGAAATATAATCAATTTTACATTCATTTTAGAAAGG
>CAJJNP010000010.1 GCA_905193145.1 uncultured Odoribacter sp.
ATCAAAAATTACACCTGCAATGCTAACTGGTCTTGCATACAACCTATTTTTAGTAAAACTTACAATTTTATAAATCCGTTCCCTATCCATCGGTTCATTAATTTTTCCATTCTGCAACTCCTCCTTAGTTGGAAGGTAAACCAAATCATTAGGAGATAAAACAAATATAGGTTCGTTTTCATACTCGTCTTTACCTGCAACCGGCAATCCTTGCTTACTATTCATAATTGCCTCATTCAATGGTATTGTCCTAAAGCTTCTTTTTTTGGTATAAACACCTGTTTCTTTATCCAACACTTCCGTTTCATAAACAGCAAAAAATAAATTCGTCCCTTTAGCTGCTTCTACATATTTGGATGATTTATTGCCTGTTTCTCCAACACTAAATTTTTCAGCTTTTTCATAAACCCTCACCTTTAATATCGGCTGATGCTGCTTCCCGTCATTAAGAGCAACTATATTTTCATTCATTTCCTCAATTCCTTCTGGAGAGAATGCCATATCAGGTCTATTATCTTTTGCTTGTAAGTGATTCAACAATATTTTTTGAATACCGGTATCAGTTACTTCTTCTTTTATTTTATCCTGAGTAAAACTGATATCCAAAGGCTTTCTTGTCGCAAAATATCTATCATTCGTATTTTTGGTAAAATAATAAATCTTTATTTTAGCCAGATTGACATCGCTCCAGACATCTTTGTTATCATCAAAATATTTTTTGATAGCTTTCAAATCAGCTCCGCTATTCAAAAGTTCTTTCAACTTCTTCTTCAAATCCTTGACAACAATGTTCTGAACATTTTTTATCGCTACGCTTAAAGATACTTCTTTCACCTTTCGCAAGTTCACCTCTCCAAAAACCGTCTCTTTATGCATTGCCTTGCGGATTGCCCAACAATCTCCCTTATCTTGTTTTAAATAAATCTTCTTCCCATCTGAATTGTAATGCTGGTAATTATTTGTAGCTTTATTGATCACTCGTAGATTCTGTTTAAAGCTAACAATAATATCCTTCAAGGTAAAATATACATCTTGCGTAAACGACTCCCACGGCTTTCGTAAAAGCCATTTATAATTTCCAGTGTCATCCGTCTTAATCTTGTCACAAAGCATATTTCGTAAATCCAATCGCGAAACTTCTGCCTTTGCACTCGCAGACTCATTACTCAAATAGTTGACAATATTCCGAGATGCACAAGCAATGATTATAGCATCCATTGCATGGTGACGATGATCGATCCTTTTTTTATTAAAGCCCTTCTGTAGCTCTAAAGGCATTACAGGAATCTCATGTCCCGACGTATTGAACGCTGTAAAGTCTGTTCGTCCCAATAAATGGTTGATGCGCTGGAAGCGTGGCAAGATAATCTTATTCCAGACATCGTTAATTCCCCAGTCTTGCTTTAATCTGTCAGTCACTCCACCCGTACATGATATTACATTTTTAGATGTCACATCTTGCTCTTCCTGCTCACGTACAATATTGGACAACACCCCCTTTACTACTTTGCTAATATAGCGACTATCATTAAGTTGACGTGCTATAAACTGGTCTGGAATATCATCCAGCATCAATTTTTTTAATTTAGTTTTGTTGCTTTGATAACGTTCCTTGACAAACTCTTCATATTCTTCTAGTGAAAATATTTTTACAGTTTGTCCATAATTCAATTCCACAACTTCACCTCCATGATTGGCAATAAATTCATGTGCCAAAAGATTTGCTTTTAATTTATTTACCTCTGATTCACATATTACTTTATTGCTATATGAATCATCAAAATAACGAGACTGAGGTATAATATGTTCTATTTCATATGCAGGTGTAAATAGCTTTCCTAATGGTATAATTTGCCCTGTATATGGTGAACGGTATCTTTGTTCCAGCCACAACTTATAACGCAAGACTTCTGATTTAGACGGACGTTTTTTTACATCAGATTCTACCAGTTTCTTCATTATTCCTGCAACATCTTCCGGTAATTCTGAAGTATTGTTTAGAACATCCTCTTCATAAATGCGCAAAATTTCCTGCTGACTGGGAGAATTAGGACGTACGTTCTCAATCTCAAATTCAGGATTTAAAAATTCCGTAAGCAAATACTTAATGCGTAAATTACGATTTTCATTTTCTGAGATTTGTTGAGTAATTCTTGCTCGTTTATCTTTCGGATTTTTCATCTCCCGCCCCAGCTCTATATGTATTTCATCTATATGTCCTACTTGCTTCCAAATATCTTTAACAGTACGTAATGTTTCTGTAATCACCTGTTCTACGATAGGATTACGCAAAGAATGCTGACGAAATGATTTCAAATACGAATCAATATCCTCCGGAGAGTTCCATTTTACAATTTCTTTTGCCTCGGCATGTCTCCCATACACAACATAACAAGCCAACCACAGCGGCAATCCTCTAAAATCAGATATCGATTCAAAATGTTTCGCTTTTTCTCTAACTATATCTTTTATTTTTTCATCGTACTCCCCGGTTATTATTTTAGATATCTTCTCTTTTATATCAGAATTTATTTCATTTTCATTCCAATATTTACCCATTCGCATCAAAGGCAATAATTTTTTTATGGCTTTAGCCGAATAGGAACCATATTCTTTTTTAAATGCAGGCACTTTTTGAAAAACATCAACGAAAGCATCTCCCAAATTATATTTAACGGCAAATTTTTGCAATCCTTTTACTAATTCTTCTTTATCTTCAATCGAATATAACAAATGCCACAATGCCTGTTCTGTTTCTTTATTCAGGAAATTAGCAGATACACTACATTTGCTCAATCTACTCAATACAACATGACGAAATTCATTACAAGGATATACTTTATCTTCTACATAATTCCAACGGTAATTTTCTGCATTTTTCTTCAAATTCCATAGCGGATTCTTTAAAAATGCTTTTTGATCTATATCTTTTCTGTCATTCAACCAATCGTATAATGCCGTATAATCATCTTCATTTTTCAAAAATTCACTTGTAACATCTGTTTCCGGAACAACATCTTTTCTGTATATACGCAAGTTTGATATAAATTGCCACAAACGAAATTCTTGAAACAACGGATTCGATTTTGCAATACATTTTACAGGAACGTTCGTTATCTCTCCTATCTTCGAATTTTTTGCACAACGTTCTTCATATGGGCAATTATCAATCAAAGATTTTTTACTCTTTAATGGGCGTTGGTAAAATAAAATATCCTCCAAAAACAAGTATGTGAAATTCTTAGCAAGTATATTATTGCGATGAGCTTCATTATGAGAGTATAATGCATCAACACAAGCAATATATAACTCCTTATTTTGTAGTTCCGGATGATATTCGCTTTGTTTTTCAAGGATACGTTTTAACTCTTCTTTGTAATACTTACGTTCAATCGTACGCACTAACTTCCCTTTGATTTTTTGCTTCGGATTTTCCAAAAGTGCATCCCAAATATATGCTCCGGTTGTCTTATTACTTGCATCTATATTCGATTCTGTGCGTTTTTTTACCAATGTCCAATCATCTTCTTTGGGCGCACGTAAGGAATATTTGATTTCACCATCTTTATCTCTTTTCGGAGTCCCATCAGGTTCAAGTTCCGTCGTTACGACAAACTCTTTCACCTTTCCGACCCAATCAAGAAATACGTCACTGAGCCTTCGGTATATCAAACCGTTTTCTAAACGAACGTTGTACCAAGTCTCTTTTCCTTTTTTATCACCAGAATCTTCTACGTTAACAACTTTCAACGCTTGAAACTCCACAGATTTATTGGTCTCCTCCTCTTCTTCTTCGCTTCTAAGCTGATAATATCCTCGTTTTTGATTAAAATTCAGCAATATCCACGCTAGCTCTTCTTTGCTGATTGGCTCTGTCAATGCTTTTTTCCGCAGGTAGTATATAGTCCAATCGTAAGGTATTTTTCTATCACCATGGTCCGGATTCTGTGCTTTAAAAATACGTAACATTTCGTCGAAAGAATCCTTGAAGATGAACTCATAGACTCCGGCTGCATTTTTTCTCCATACCAATTTAGGCTCATGATTTTTTAAGATCTTTCCATATCTATCAAATTGCTGCGCATAATGTGTCGGCAAAAAACCAAGGATATCAAGGACTCTGTGTAAACGATCCCGACGTAGCAAATAACGCTCGCGCAAACGACGAACACCACGTAATTTTGTACGTTCTGCAGTTTGTGATACAGAATTCCCTTTATTAAAATCGCCTAATATTGCAGCATCCATCGGTATTATTCTACTTCCAGCAGCCTCTATACCAACCAAATGCTCTTTCCCATTTTCATCAGTTTCACTTTTAACGACAGACCAACCGATACTATTCGTTCCTAAATCAAGTCCAAGTATATTTTTCATAATATATTTGCATTAGTTTGAATTTTTCAAAGTTATTAAATTATTTCAAATAACACTATCTTTGTATCGTAATTAATAGCATTCAAACAAAATAATAGAAAAAAATGTTTAGCTACAAATACCCGCGTCCGGCGGTTACGACAGATTGTGTGATTTTCGGCTTTGACGGTAAACAGTTGCATATTCTATTGATAGAACGCAGTCGGGCTCCCTACAAAGGAACTTGGGCATTGCCCGGCGGATTCTTGGAAATGGATGAAACGGCAGAAGAAGGTGCTGCACGTGAATTGTATGAGGAAACGCACGTAAAGGATGTTTTCCTGGAGCAGTTTTATGTGTTCAGTGCCGTGAATCGCGATCCTCGGGAACGGGTCGTCACCATTGCATTCTATGCCTTGGTCCGTCAGAGTGACTATCAGATATTGGCTGGCGACGATGCTGCCCGCGCCTGCTGGTTTGAGGTGGACAAACTGCCGCCTCTTGCCTTCGACCATGACGAAATTATCAGCAAAGCCAGGGAGCATTTGAAAATCAAGCTGAAGGTTAGCCCCATTGCATTCCGGCTGCTGGATGAACAGTTTACCATGGGCGAGCTGCAACGGGTATATGAGCTTATCAGCGAGCGTACTTACGACCAACGGAATTTCTACCGCCAAGCCATGGTTTCCGGCTTACTCGAAAACATAAACGAAAAGGAATCATCGCCAATACAGCTATTCCGCTTCAACGATCAATGCTATGAAGATATGGAAGATAGCGAATCAAAACTGAATCCATTCGATTTTTAAGTATACTCAGTAAAAAGTGAAGTCATCTATGGAAAAACCAGTAAAAAAAAGAGAAACTTTATTGAAGGAATTTGCCAAGTGTAGCGATAAACTTTTCACTTTGGGAATCATTCGTACAGACAGTTTTACCGGGGAAATCGGTGAATTCATTGCTTCCAGATATTTCAAACTGGATTTAGCCGACAGATCAACAAAAGCGTACGACGCTGTATGCAGCAAAGGCTATAAATATCAGATTAAATCAAAAGTCACGACCGACAACCATTTTAACTACCGTCTATCAAATCTTAAATATCAGGATTTTGATTTTCTTGTGGTTGTATTTTTTGACTCGCATTATAATACGCTGGCTATCTTAAAAATCCCATCCGATAAAATCAATTCGGAACAATATCTTGTCAGCTCCGCTCAAATCAATCCTTTTTCTCAAGATATTACAAAATTAAAATTATCACAAAAGGAACAACATGCTATTGGAAATTTTGCCCAAAGCTACTTGGATTTGCAAAACGCAGGCATTATCAGAAGCCGTAAGGTTGTAGGTGATATCGGTGAATATTATGCCTGCAAACATTTGAAGTTGCAACTATGCAACAATAAGAACGAAAAGGGATTTGATGCAGTCAATCAAAAAGGCTTGACTTTTGAGATCAAGACAAGACGCGTATATGAAAGCGGAAGACGTACCTCTGAAACAAGAAGGCTGAATAATCTTTCGGATAAGAGTGCCGATTATCTGGTTGTTGTCACTTTAAATCATGCTTTTGAATGTTCTGGAATGTGGATCATGCCCATGAAAAATGTCGTTAATCCGAAATCTGCCCACCTTAAAATCGTCAATACAACCGCTGGAGTAAAAAATATAGTACCCAGCCAGATCAGCTGGCTAACGACGGGTGAGAAATTTGTGTCGTTCAACGATATGAAGAAACAAAAATCCTCCTCATTGTCCCAAAGCAAGAAAAGATCTAAAACGACAAAGAAAGTTTCCTCTAAAGATTCTTCGATATTAGATGATGATGTCTTAAAAAAGATTGTATCTCAGATGAACATTGCACAGAATAACAACCTGAAGGCACAGGAGGATATCTCTATTGAGCAAGAAGAGTTCAATTATTGTAGGAACACTCCAGGTACATCCCTTTTTATTAAACTCCCAATCTATATTGTTCTGCTAATAATCATTTTAGTTCTGTTCGGATACATTCTTGATCAAACTAAAAAACCGATAACTCCCGAACCGTGGCCTAAAATCACCCAGGAAGACAATGTTCCCCTCAGAGATAAGAACACGGACAACCAATTGCCCGCCTACCCCAAAATTAATTTTGACAACACCATCAAAATTAAATCAAAAGGAAAAACAATTAAAGTATCGCCGGAGCAGGTCTTGGAACAGATGGACATTGATTATGATGACTTAAGGGACTATCTTGGGGATGAATTACATTAGTCCCACGCTCATTCATGACAAATAGATGATAAACATATCTCACCTATAAGTCAAAGATAACAGACTGTTATCTTTGACTTATATTTATCTTATCTTTGATATATATTTGTGATAATTTTGTATGGGAGGGAAATAAAGCATAAGTCGGATGATTCTGGGAGAATGCTCAATTTTCCTTTTGGATGGAACGGGATAACCTATGGAGTTTTTTTATATTTTTGCGAAAAACTAAAAAATCATGGTACTTATAAATAACCAGCCAAACGAAAACAATGCGTTTTCTACAAAAATCATTGAAAGCGGATTGAGCATTTACGAAGTGATAAGAGTGTTTGAAGGGCATCCTATCTTTTTGAGAGATAATCTTGTAAGATTAGCAAATTCACTTACTAAATCAAATATTGATATCGATGTCGAAAGCTTGAACATTCCCGAGAAGTTGCGACACTTTATCTCTCTGGAAAAAATGACAGAAGGGAATATAAAATACGTATTACACTTCTCTTCGCAATATCCAGACGAATATATTTTCAGAATTCCCCACTCCTATCCGACTGAAATACAATACCGGGATGGAGTTCCAACCATGACTCTCCAGGCTATGCGAGAAAATCCGGAAGTAAAATATATCAATGCAGACTTACGCACTCAGACCAACCAGCTAATTCAGGAAAATCACGTTTACGAAGTGCTGTTGGTCGATAAAGATGGGTTCATTACAGAAGGGTCACGTTCCAATGTGTTTTTTATCAAGGGTGAAACGCTTTACACCAGCCCCCTGCAATATGTGTTGCCGGGCACCAGCCGAAAACGCGTCTTTGATCTGTGTAAGGCTAATCATATCCAAGTGATAGAAGAAAGGATTGATTGTAATAAATTGAATGAATACGACATAGCATTTATCACCGGAACATCTCCTTTAATACTTCCAATCAATCGTATTGACAATATCCGTTATAATACAAACAATGATTTCTTACATCGGCTTATGAAATCTTATTTCGCTCTATTGGAAGGTTAAGTAAATGATTTAATGATTTTTTAGAAAGATTTCTGCTTAAGAAAAACCATATAAAGTCATATTATTTATACTTTTGCATGATTCCAAAAGATAGAGTGCAAAATGAAATATATAGCGGTTGTTTGTATTATAATTATACTTCTATGGAGCAAACCTTGGCAATGGCTGGGAACGTCGATGGACTCCAATGTTGCCAAGGATTCCAGTGCCTTGATGGTGCAAAGAAGGTTGGCTGATTCTCTGTTATTGCTGCCTGCAAACCAAGTGATCAATAATGAGGATTCGGAGTTGGAAATGACCCGGAAATTTGATCGGCTGATTGAAAGATTTATCCAGAAATGGGAACTGAAAGGCGTTTCTTTTGCTTTGATGAAAGACGACCGGCTGATATACAGCAAAGGATATGGATATGCTGACCTTGAAAAAGGCATTCCGATGGATGTCATGCATGTTTTTCGCATTGCTTCTATCTCAAAGCTTATCACTGCTGTTGGAATCATGAAGCTACAGGAGGAAGGCAAATTAAAGTTGTCTGATTGTGTATTCGGGCCACAAGGAATCCTCAATGATTCTGTTTTCTCTGATATCAAAGATAAACGCAGCTGCAAAATCACCGTAGAACATCTTTTACGTCACCAAGGCGGCTATACATTAGCTTATGGTGATCCGATGTTCAATCCACTGCTGATTGCAAAAAAAATGAATGTACAGCCCCCTGCCGATTTGAATACTATGATCCGCTACGTACTTTCCAGACGTCTGCAATACACTCCGGGTACATCCAGCGCTTATTCAAACATCGGATACGGAATTTTATCAAGAGTTATTGAAAAAGCGTCCGGAATGGACTATGAAACATACATCCGCAAACATATTTTATTACCGGCAGGATGTTTTGATATGCATTTAGGCAAAAATCTCTATGAAGAAAAACTGCCCAATGAAGTGAAATATTATGAAGTACCCAATGCCGAACAAATTCCGGCTTGTGACGGAAGTGGAGAAATGGCTTATCGAAGCAACGGAGGAAATAATATAGAAGAACTCTATGGTGCTGGTGGTTGGGTAGCTTCGCCTTCAGAACTGCTTCGCTTTTTGGCAACCATCGACAATGATTCATCCATCCCTGACATTCTGACATCGGAGTCCATTGAATATATGACCAGTAACGTTGACCACGGATTGCCGATCGGATGGATTGAAACAAACAAAAGAGGCGACTGGATGCGTACAGGCACATTAGCCGGAACCAGCGCTTTGATGAAACGCCAAAAAGACGGCTATTCCTGGGTATTTCTGACTAATACAAGCAGTTGGAAAGGCTCACGCTTCCCCAATTATATTAATCGTGCTGTCGGTCAGGCAATGGCTACTGTCAAAGAATGGCCGGAACGCGATTTGTTTGAAATGCAAAGCATGGATAATGAAAAACTACTTGTCAACGTCCGATAGTATACGGTACATTATTTTGGCTCCCAATGCCTTTAAGGGATCACTATCTGCCATGGATTTTTGCCAAATTTTGACAAAAACCTTTCAAACATCCCCTTTCTATACGATACAACTTCCCATGTTTGACGGAGGTGACGGGACAGCTTCAGTCATTTCATTTTATTTAAAGGCTGCCCCCCACACTTTCGTAGCCGAGGATGCTTTAAACAGACCTCACAAGATTACATATTATAGCAAAGGTGATACGGCTATATTCGACTTGGCAGATGTATGCGGTCTGAAATTTTTAAAACCCGAAGAATACGATATTTTAAATGCTAATACACGCGGTTTAGGCAAAGTGTTGCTTCATCTGGTAGAGGAAGGTTACAAATCGATTATTTTGGGACTAGGCGGAAGTGCCAGTGTGGACGGTGGACTCGGAGCTCTTGAAGCCATGGGAGCGGAAATTACAAAAACAAGCCATCAATACCGCAATCCTCTCATCGAATTGGAGGACTTTAACGCTGAATTATTAAAAGAACGTTTGGCTGATACGGAACTGCTGATTTTGTGCGACGTAAAAAACGTATTGTGCGGTCCTGAAGGGGCAGCTCACGTCTTTGCTCCCCAGAAAGGTGCGAACGCTCAACAAGTGGAATTGCTAGAAAATAAGATGGTACAATACGCCGAATTATTAAAAAACAAAACCGGTATAGACCCACAACGCATCGATGGTACAGGCGCAGCCGGTGGTGTTGCTGCCGCTTTCCGAACTGTACTGCATGCTTCTCTGATATCTGGGGCGGACTATTCATTACTGATTTCTAATTTTCACCATTTGCTTCCCGGAGCCTTTTGCGTTATCACCGGCGAAGGAAAACTAGACAACCAAAGCCTGTGCGGAAAGCTGCCGGGACAAATTGCTGCTCTTTGCCACAAGTATTCCAAGCCTGTATATGCTATATCCGGATTGGCAGAACAACCTCTCCCCGATTTTACAGAAGTCTGCACATTGGCCAATTATGCGCCGGATCTACAGGAATCCATTGCACATCCGAAAGTCTATTTGCGACATGCAGCTAAAGAATTAAAAAAGAATATTGCAAAATCAATATAAATTTGCTCTTTTTCTTTGAGTTTTGATTTCAATTTGCAACTTTTGTAGTCTAAATTGAATACAATCAAAACACATAAATTATGACATTTAAAATTTTAACAATTAATCCTGGTTCAACTTCTACCAAAATCGCTGTATTTGAGGATGAAAAAGAAGTTTTCAGCAAAACACTGCGCCACTCTGCAGAAGAATTAAGTCCGTTTCAGACGGTAGCTTCCCAGTTCCAGTTCCGTAAAGACATTATTGTATCTGTTTTGAAAGCTGAAGGAATCGACATTCACTCCTTGTCCGCAATCGTTGGCAGAGGCGGTTTAGTGAAACCGATTGAATCCGGTATCTACGAAGTGAACGAAGCACTGGTGCGCGACTTGGAGCACCCTGTAATGGGCGAACATGCATCTAATTTGGGCGGTTTGATTGCTCAGGATATTGCCCGTGAAATCAACAACGGTGCTAAAGCATACATTACCGATCCGGTAGTTGTTGATGAATTGGAACCGATTGCTCGTATTTCCGGTCATCCGTCATTAAAACGTGCATCTATTTTCCACGCTCTGAACCAGAAAATCATTGCCCGCACCTATGCAAAAGAAGTAGGGAAAAGCTACGAAGAACTGAATCTGATTGTTGCTCACATGGGTGGTGGTGTTTCTGTTGGAGCACACTGTCACGGACGTGTTATCGACGTGAACAACGCTTTGGATGGTGACGGTCCTTTTTCTCCTGAACGTTCAGGTGGTCTGCCAACAGGCGCATTGGTAGAACTTTGCTATAGCGGCAAATCTAAAGCAGAAGTAAAGAAAATGCTGAAAGGCGAAGGTGGTGTGGTAGCTTATTTGGGTACAAACGATATGCTTGAAGTGGAAAATAAAGCCATCGCCGACCCGAATTCTGAATATGCAATGGTACAGAACGCCATGTGCTACCAGATTGCCAAAGAAATCGGAGCAATGGCTGCTGTCATGAAAGGTAAAGTGGACGCTATCCTGTTGACTGGCGGTATCGCTTACGGAAAACCTATCACCAATTATATCCGCGAAATGGTTGAGTTCATCGCTCCTGTGAAGGTATATCCGGGCGAAGACGAAATGCGAGCTTTAGCTATGAACGGATTGATGGTATTGCGTGGTGAAACAACTCCGAAAGTATACTAATCAATTTTATTTCAAAGAATAATAGTAACGGGTGCAAATAATTGCACCCGTTATTTATTTGCATACAGTTTCATTCGATTTTTTAATAAAACAGCAGGCTTAATTCAAGAATTTACTGTTGGAGCAAAAAGAAGAAAATGTTAATTTTGGGGACTTTAAAATGTGACGAAATAAAACAAATGGAAACAAAACATTATTCCGGTTTAAGTGAAACTGAAGTAAAGGAAAGCAGGAAAAGACATGGTGAAAACATATTGACACCTCCTCCACGTACTCCTCTTTGGAAGCTCTTCCTCGAAAAATTTAAAGACCCCATCATTCAAATTTTGCTTGTCGCTGCAGCCCTATCGCTGGTTATAGCCATTATCCATAATGAATATGCAGAAACCATCGGTATTTTTGCAGCCATTTTTTTGGCAACCGGAGTCGGTTTCTGGTTTGAAATGGATGCCAACAAAAAGTTTGAACTTCTTAATCAGGTGAATGATGACATTCTAATCAAAGTGGTCCGTGACGGAAATATCCATGAAGTCGCTAAAAAAGATCTGGTAGTCGGTGATATTGTTGTATTGGAAACGGGCGAAGAAGTACCTGCCGACGGCGAGTTATTGGAAGCTATTTCCTTACAAGTGAATGAATCAACCCTAACAGGTGAACCTGTAATAGATAAAACCACTCGTCCGGAGGAATTCGATACTGAAGCAACCTACCCTTCCAACCGTATTCTGCGCGGAACAACAGTTGTCAATGGTCACTGTATCTACCGGATTGACAAAGTTGGGGATGCCACGGAATTTGGGAAAGTTGCTGAAAAATCGACTGAAATCACACACGACAAAACCCCTCTCAGCAAACAGTTGGACGGTCTTGCCAAATTCATCAGCATTATCGGCTTCGTAATAGCAGGCGTTGTATTCGTAGGTTTGTTAGCCAAAGACATCATGGCTGGAGTTTTCACAGCAGACAACATACTTACACTGGATACTGCCGGTCGCATCTTGCAATACTTCATGGTAGCAGTTACCCTGATTGTCGTATCTGTACCCGAAGGTTTGCCGATGAGCGTAACTTTAAGCTTGGCTTTGAGCATGCGCAAAATGCTGAAAACAAACAATCTGGTACGCAAAATGCATGCATGCGAAACCATGGGTGCAACCACTGTTATCTGCACAGATAAAACCGGTACGCTAACTCAAAATCAAATGCAGGTCCACCAAACGAATTTTTATGATCTGCCGGAACAGACGCTGCGTGACAATGAAATCAGTACTTTGATACGGGAAGGCATCTCTACCAACTCAACAGCCTACCTTGATTACAGCCAGGAAGACAAAGTCCGCTCTTTAGGAAATCCGACAGAAGCCGCCCTCTTGTTATGGTTGCACAGCCAGGGAGTTAATTATATGGACTACCGTGAAAAGACGGAAGTGATAGAACAGCTGACTTTTTCTACCGAACGAAAATACATGGCGACAATTATACGCTCATCACTGGACAATAAAGCTATATTATATGTCAAAGGAGCTCCGGAAATTGTTTTCAGCAAATGCTGCCAAGTAAGAACAACAGAAGGTTACAAATCAGCAACTTCCTATAAGCAGACCGTTGACAGGCAACTTTTGGATTATCAGAATCAAGCTATGCGGACCTTGGGATTCGCCTATAAAATCCTGGAATCGGAATCATTTGACAAAATAGAAACCATTGCTTCTGACGGTTTGATATTCTTGGGAATTGCTGCCATTTCCGACCCTGTGCGTCCCGATGTACCGGCAGCTGTCGCCAAATGTCTGAAAGCAGGAGTCAGCGTTAAAATTGTCACAGGTGACACTCCTGCCACAGCCCGAGAAATCGGACGCCAAATAGGCATCTGGCAAGAGGGTGATACCGATGAGCAGATTATCACCGGAGTGGATTTTGAAAATTTATCCGATGAAGAGGCTGCCAAACGGGTTTTGAAACTGAAAATCATGTGCCGCGCAAGGCCTACAGACAAACAGCGTTTGGTTGAACTGTTAAAAAAATCCGGTGCTGTCGTTGCTGTTACCGGCGACGGGACCAATGATGCTCCCGCCTTGAATCATGCAGACGTAGGATTATCTATGGGTACCGGAACTTCTGTCGCCAAGGAAGCCAGTGATATCACCTTATTGGACGATTCATTTAACAGCATTGCGACAGCCGTGATGTGGGGACGTTCGCTCTATCACAATATCCAACGTTTCATTCTATTCCAATTAACCATCAATTTATCCGCCTTGTTGATTGTCTTGATTGGTTCAATGTTGGGACATGAACTTCCGTTGACTGTGACACAGATGCTTTGGGTTAATATGATTATCGACACCTTTGCAGCCGGAGCATTGGCTTCCCTCCCACCCAATGAAAAAGTAATGGACGAAGCCCCTAGAAAATCCAACGAGTTTATCATCACTCCAACCATGAAGCGTTATATTCTCGGCATCGGAATCAGCTTCACGGCTCTGCTGCTTGGCATGATGTTCTGGTATACACATACCGGAGGTGTCATCACCCGACACGAATTGTCAATATTCTTCACTACTTTTGTGATGCTGCAATTCTGGAATATGTTTAATGCCAAAGCTTTCTTAGCTCATGGCTCTGCCTTCAAGGGACTGAAAGATTGCACCGGATTCTTAATTGTCATGCTGATTATCCCTATCGGACAATACTTGATTGTTCAATTTGGCGGAGATGTTTTCCGGACCGAACCTCTCTCTTTAAAAGAATGGGCCGCTATTATCGGCTCCACCTCCATGGTATTATGGATTGGAGAACTACTCAGATTATTCAAAAAACAATAAAAAATTCGCCCGGCTTTCAAAAAAAGACCGGGCGAAAAAAATAATAGATGACTGGTTTACGAAGCTTTAGCTACCGACTTTAATTGCAACTTCTCATCCTGTTGTGCTTGCATATATTGATATATTTCCCAATGTCCGTCCGGATATTCCATCAATGCGCTTAACGACTCCACCCAATCCCCTGAATTCAGGTAATGCACATCGCCATAATGCACATCCGCATATTGATGTATATGTCCGCATATAATACCATCGTAATGCCGGTTGGCCGCCAAAGAGGACAATTCTTTTTCAAAATCCGAAATATATGAAACGGCAGATTTCACCTTGTGCTTGATTGACTGTGAAAATGAATAATACTCCTTGCCGCTTTTTTTCCGCCGATCATTTAACCATTTATTCAGCCACAATAAAAATGTATAACCATAATCGCCCAGTTTTGCCAACCAACGCATATGAGTCGTTATATTGTCGAATATATCTCCATGAGTCACATAATATCGTTTACCATGAGTATTATGGACATAATCTCCTACAATATTTATGTTCAACAAATTAAACGGAACCAGCTTATCCAGGAAATCATCATGATTGCCGCGCACATAAATAACTTCAGTCCCATAATTTTCCATCATTTTCATGATGACTTTTATCAGGTCTGTATAAGATTGCTTCCAGCGGCCAAAAGGATTCCGCTGCAACTTCCAGCCATCAATGATATCACCGTTTAAAATCAATTTGTCGCAATCTACACTTTTGAGGAAAGCTGTCAGTTCCTCCACTTTTGAATGCTCAGAGCCTAAGTGTACGTCTGAAATCACGACAGTTGCCAATTTTAATCTTTGAACCATACTTTTTCACTTTTAACTATGCAAAATAACTGATATGATATGACGCAATTATTGAGAAAAACAAACATAATTGTTACATCTATTACTATCTTTGTAGATAACAACAACTATGTAATGAAATGACAAAAAAAATACGTACAGCGCTTTATAATGTGCTCCCTGGCGAAAAAGCGCACAGATTGATGGCTCCACGGCCAAAATTCATCGAAGGAATTGAAGGCATCCATACAACCCCTCCTATAAAGAGTGCGGTGCTTGTGTTGGTTGTCCCTTATGAAAATGAATTGGCAATACCTTTCATCCGAAGGACAAAGGCCGGTAAATACCATGGAGGACAAATAGCTCTGCCTGGTGGGAAAATGGAGAAAGAAGACAAAAATGCCCTGCAGACTGCTTTACGGGAATGCCACGAAGAAATCGGTGTTCCGGAAAATTCCGTTTCCATCTTAGGCATTTTAAGTGATATCTATATCCCGCTAAGTAATTTCAATATCACCCCTATTGTCGGTACAACACTAAAACTGCCGGAATTTGTGCTTTCGGTAAATGAAGTGGAAAAGGTGCTTCTAATCAAGTTGTCAGAACTTTTTAATGACGCCAATAAAACCACCCACACGTTTACACGTCATGACCATCCCATTGTTGCTCCCGGATATAAAATCGGAGACAATTTCATTTGGGGAGCAACCGCAATGATTATCGCAGAACTTGAACAATTAATGAAAACCAATACCTTCAGCAAATTATGATTTGCGACAAATAAAATATTGCGGGTGATAAGTCAAAGGATAACGTCCGTCCTTCAGAAAGCGCACAGCATATTCTTGTGCAAAAGCATCCAAGCTAGCCCGTGTCCATGTCTTATGGGAAGACATGGCATTAACTCCCGTTTTCTTGATATGCTGCAAAATATCCAACGGATAATTAAAATCCAATGTATACAGTTCCTCTTCTGTATGCACTACCTCAAAATAGCCGGACAATATTTCTTCTGTTTCAGCCAAAGAATGATAGGTCAAGCCATTGCCTGTAATTGCTTTCAGTTCCCGGCAATTGTCTTTCCCAAAACTGCTGAAAACCAAATAACCTCCGGGAACAATATGTCGCGCCAAATGTCCGAAAGTTTCTGACGGATGCTCCAGCCACTGAAATGTAGAAGTAGAGACTACCAACGAAAACATTCCGGCAAGCGGTAATTTTTCTATATCGCCGGGCAGACAATATCGTGCCTCAATACCGCATCTACCTGCAGCTTTAATACACATTGCATCCACCAAATCATTTAACCACAATTCTTTGTAATTCCACCGACACTTGAGTTGTTCAGTCAATAATCCGGTACCACAACCTACCTCCAAAATCCGGTTCTGCTCTACCGGACAATAACATTTCAGCAACTCCACCAAATGCATCACAATCTTTTTCTGAACATGAGCATTCTCTTCATAACTGTCCACACTTCTTCTGAACCTACATTCTATTTCCGCCTTTTCTACGCTCATAGTTCCAAAATTTGATCCCAACTTTCAAAATGATAAAATGGATAATGTCCCCCATCAAGTTTTACTATCTTTTTAGCCCGATTATCCCACCAAGCTAACTGGTTAGTTGAAGAAAAGATAACATCGCCGGATGATATATACACCTTATCCCATATCAATGAATGCTGCCTGGTTTCTGCCTGCAAACGAATCGCCACCAATTCGTCGCACACCTCTTCCACCTCTCTTTGAGGTCTATTGTCTACAAAACGTTCCCTTTCTGCTGCATTGTCAAGCATGCGCAGCATAAACTTTTCACGTCCGGCTGCATTCATTCCTCTTTCTGTCAAACGATATATCTTCTCCGGTATTCCCCACAAATCGTTTACGGGATGCTCTGTGCCATTCAATGCTATCAACCTTTCGTAGGAAATTCCCCAATCCATAAGCGTATTGGCTGCAGCCCATACCCCCATAGACCAAGCGACAACATAGATCTCTTGATAAGATACCAATTCCGGAAGATTTTCAATATCCAATTGCCGATAATCATTTATCACCAAGATATCGTAATCCCCCTTTATATGTTGCACCGCTTTTCCGTCCATACCCCATCCGTTGAAAAAAACGATGACCCGACCAGTGTTTTTTTTATCCAACCACTCTATTCGCATATATTCTCTTTACTCCAGACATTCCAAAAATTCAAACAGACACTCATAATCTTCCATCGGAATTGATGCATTCAGGGAAAAACGGATACGGGCTTCATTTTTAGGAACAGTCGGATACCTCACCGGCAAAGCAAAGAAACCGTTTTCCTGCAATAAATTGGCCATTTCAATACTGTTTTCATTAGAACCGCACACCATCGGTACAATATGAGAATTTCCTCTGGTTTCAAATCCTTTTTCGTTTAAAACACTTTTCAGGCGCTCGGACACCTTGGCTAATTTTAAACGTAAATCATAAAAATCAGGCATCCGGTTCAAGATAAAACGTGTCCAGGCAACATTTACCGGTGGTAATGCCGTCGTGAAAATCAAACTACGCTGTGTATTAATCAAATACTTCCGGAACATCTGCTCGCATACCACAAAAGCCCCCATGGATGCAAATGCCTTCCCAAAGGTACCTACAATAAAGTCTATTTCTTCTGTACATGCCTGTTCTTCACAACAGCCTAAACCATTCGTTCCGCGCACCCCTATCGCATGTGCTTCATCGACATACAGGAAAGCATCGAATTCTTTCTTGATTTCACACAACTGCTGCAAATCAGCGACATCACCGTCCATACTGAAAATAGATTCAGTCACAATAAATACATTTTCATATTCCTCCCGATGGTGCAGCAACAAATTCCGCAAATGGTCGTAATCCAAATGCCGATAGCGCAACATTTGTGCATCACTCAAACGCAGACCGTCTATAATACTGGCATGCACTAATTTATCAGCAACAATCAAATCATGCTTGCCAGCCAAAGCCGGCAATATTCCAATATTGGCATGATAACCAGAATTAAATACTAAAGCAGCTTCCTTGTCGTATATATCTGCCAAATCATCTTCGAGCATCTTGTAATATTGGTGATTACCGGATAACAAGCGTGATGAAGCAGCGCTATACGCCAATGCCATTACGTCTGTTTCAGCTCTGAATTCATCCAATAAACGAGGATTGCTGGACAAACCTAAATAATCGTTGGAAGAAAGGTTCAGCATCTCCTTACCATCTGCATGGATCAAAAAACCATTGTGCTCAATCTCCCTCAATATCCTATAATTACCAGACTCTTTTATAATATCTAACTTTCTGGTATATCGTTCTTTATTCATCATCACTTTATATATTACTTACAATCTTCAGCAATCTGGCTGTCAATTTACTCAATTCTGCCGGCTTTATTACAAACGGAGGCATGATATAAACCAATTTTCCAAACGGACGAACCCAGATCCCCTCTTCTACAAATTGAGCCTGTAGAACCGCCATATTGACCGGTTCTTTAATTTCGAGCACTCCAATCGCACCCAACACCCGGACATCCGCAACTTGTTTCATCTGCGCTGCCGGAGCCAATTCTCTACGTAATTGCTGTTCTATACCCTGAATCATACCTTCCAAATCATAACTCCTCAACAAATCGATGGAAGCACAAGCAACGGCACATGCCAAAGGATTGCCCATAAAGGTAGGACCATGCATAAAGACAAACGGATCTCGTGAACAAATCATCGTCGCTACAGCTTCGGTCGCCATGGTCGCTGCAAAACTCATATATCCACCTGTGATTGCCTTACCGATACACATGATGTCCGGAGTAATGCCGGCATAATCCACAGCCCACAATTTACCGGTGCGTCCGAAACCGGTAGCAATCTCATCACAAATCAACAACACCTCATACTCATGACACAAGCGTCTGACTTCTTTCAGATAATCCGCAGAATAAAACCACATTCCGCCGGCCCCCTGCACAATAGGTTCGAGAATCACTGCTGCCATATCGGCATGATGAGCTTCAAAACAAGCTCGTAGCTCTTTAAAATCCTCTTCGTTACACGTTTCTCCAAAACGACGTTCCGGACGGTTGATAAAATACTGTATCGGCAGACAGCCATGAAAAATACCATGCATGCCGGTCACAGGATCGCAAACAGACATGGCATTCCAAGTATCGCCATGGTAACCTTTGGTTATTGTCATAAAATGCTTTTTCTCTTCTCTGCCGGCAGCATACCAATACTGCATCGCCATTTTCATGGCAACCTCCACCGAAACAGAACCTGAATCAGAGAAAAATATCTTATCCATTCCTTTAGGAGCTATAGACAATACTTTTTCTGCCAACTCTACAGCCGGCCGATGAGTAAATCCACCGAACATCACATGCGACATGTTCTCTATCTGCTTTCTCAGGGCTTCATTCAATACCGGATTATTATATCCATGAATCTCACACCACCAGGATGACATACCATCAATCAACCGTCTGCCATCTTCCAGTTCGATATAAACACCTTCAGCCCGTTTCACCGGAAACACAGGAAGCGGATCAATTATAGATGTATAGGGATGCCAGATATGTTCCCTGTCATATTTTAATAATTCCTCTGTATTCATAATGCTCAACTTAAATTGTAAATCCCTGTTCTTTAACCTTTTTCATATCCTCCATGACTTTAGAACCGACGGTTGTCAATAAATCGCCGACAATAGCAGCATTGATACCCGCAGCAATGGCTTCTGTCTCAATGTGGGCTATCAACATTCTCCCCCCCGCAAAACGCAAATAAGCATCCGGATGGATAAAACGGAAAATGGCTATTGTAGTCAAAACCTCTTCATCTTGCAACGGAGCAGCATGCTCCAAAGGAGTGCCCGGAATTGGATTCAGTACATTAATCGGGATAGACTTAACACCCAAATCACGGATGGTCAATGCCAGGTCAATACGATCTTCCATGGTTTCTCCCATCCCAATAATACCGCCGGAACAGACTTCCATACCGATTTCCTGCGCAGCACGGATTGTAGCAATCTTTTCATCCATGGTATGGGTAGAACACAACTCTCCGAAATAACGGGGTGAAGTCTCAAGATTACAGTGATACCTCCTGATGCCTGCATCCATCAATTTCTGCAACTGCTCCTTTTTTAACAACCCCATGGAGGCGCAAAGATTCAGTGCTGAATGGTTGCCGATTTTTACAGCATAATCACAAAGACGCTCAATATTACGATCGGACAAAGCTCTGCCACTCGTGACAAACGAAAACTTGTCAACTCCGTATTTATTGTTCAAATCAGCCATTTGCATACAAGTCTCTTCATCCACCAATTCGTATTCTTCCACATTGGTTTTGAACACAGCCGACTGCGCACACCATTTACAGTTTTCAGAACATCGTCCCGAACGGGCATTTATAATAGAACACGTATCAAAATGTCGACCGACCATTTTATCGCGGATTTCACCTGCTGCTGCATACAAAGCCTGCTTGTCCTGTGTTTTGCTCAATTGCAAAGCCTCTTCGCGCGTTATTTGCCCGCCCGACAATACCTTTTCCTTTAAACTTTCAATCATATCTATCCGTCTTTATTATAAAAAAGAGGATATACCGCTTTGCCGATATATCCTCTTTTAACTTATATACTTCCCATCGCAACAGGACACAATTCTCCCTTGTTACGAGCGTTTATCTGACATTCTTTCACCGTCTCGGCAATCCTTGGAGCAACCTCCGACACTCTATCCAGGTTCACAATCACCCCATTCCGGCTAGCCTTTAACAGTACATTTTTATACATATGGAGAGCCAGGCGAGCAATTTTCACCTCTTGTCCCAAACCGGCAAAAACAGCATACCCTTTCTTACTCCAACAAGAAAAGTGCAGGTAACGTTTTGTAAATGCCAGGCGGTGCGTCATATGTATCGTTTATTATCGTTGCCAAAATTACGAAAATTATTCAAACAAAGCCACTCCAAAGCGAAAATCAATGTTTTTGTTTCATCTGCTGCCATTTTTCACGTGCCAGCACTTGCATATCTGCAACAGAATCCTTTTCATCCACAATCTCAAAACCCAAAATAGTCTCAATAACATCTTCCATCGTCACTATTCCCCGCATACATCCATATTCATCAATGACAATAGAAATATGCTCCTTCTTCTCCAGCAACTTTTCCCAAATAGTAGACACAGAGTCATTCTCGTTAAAGAAAAGCACTGGACGCACCACTCCCGACAATTTATCTTCAAACTTATCTTCTGCCAACTTCTCCAGAATCGTCTGACGCAAAACATAACCGGTAATATAATCTTCCTTCTCGCCATACACCGGGATACGAGAATAAGTACGATATTGTTGCTCTTTATAAAAATCCTTCAACGTCATCCCTTCCCAAGCCGCAGAAACCACTACACTCGGTGTCATGATTTCACGTACTGTCACCTGATTCAGTTTAATCATATTTTGAATCATCTTATTCTCTTGCATCTCAAAGACACCTTCTTCTGTACCGACAGTAACCATGGCTGATACCTCCTCACGGCTCACTGACATCACTTGATTTTTAGGAGAAATAACCCGAGTTATCAATTCCGACAATAAAACCAGCGGATAAGTAACAACAATCAACATCCTGATAATCCGAGCCGAAGGGATCGCCAGAGTACGCCAATAACAGGCTCCAACCGTTTTCGGGATGATTTCCGACAACACTAAAATCAATATCGTCAATATGGCTGATATGATTCCAAAATAGGCTTCTCCAAACACCTTGACCGCTTCAGCTCCCACTCCGGCAGCACCTACCGTATGAGCTATGGTATTTAACGAAAGAATTGCCGAAATAGGCTTGTCGATATCCTGTTTCAGTTTTTTCAGCAAACCGGCAGATTTCACACCGGCTTTTTCCTTCATAGAAATAAAAGACATCGGTGTGGACAACAAAACAGCTTCTAAAACAGAACATAAAAATGAAAGTGCAAGTGCAAGAACTAAATATAATATTACAAAAAACATAGCTTTAATTAAAAATAAACAATACAGACAGCCGGAAGCCGTCCAAAAATCATCTCATAAAAACAAATACAAGATCATTGCTATAAACGGTATATGCACCAAAAAGAACGTTTCGTAAAAAACAAATTCTTCAAAATCTGTGTATCCTCATTCAACTCTTCGTGCAACAAAGAGCATTCATTAAAGCTAATAATAAAAGGTGATTCTAATTTACGTACCCGTTGAACCGAAGGTATTCTCTGTAAAGTACCGTCTTTTTCAAGACAGAATTCTCCTGCAGACACAACGTCCTGCATCTCCATACCTCCAGGGACAGCACCGGCCAACGGCTCAATACGAGCTTCCTTTCCTCCTGCCTCGACTATGAAAAATACAGCAAGAAGAAAAAACAATCGCCCGATAAATGCTATCCCTGAATACATCCAGTACTTTTTATAGAACAACCTGCCAAGTCTGACTCTTGACATCCAATTTATGCAACTGCCCAACACGGACAACATCTTCAGTATCTTGAGTATGTAATGTACACCAAATTCCACCAAAACTATCAATCATCGGTCCAAAAAGAACTTCACCTTTATATAAGGGAAGTGGCATTTTATATCCCGGCTGATATTCGTATATTCCACTCTGATAATTATCATTTCCTGATACATAAAAATAAAACTTACCGTCAAAAATATTCATATTTGAAATAGAGATACCACTCAATAACAACTTTTCATTACCACCATCCAAGTCCGCTACATATAGTTTTTCACTCCCAATATCATTAATATACAACCGATCTTGATCATCCACAATGGCTTTTCCAAATATAGAACTATAATCATATATCAAATTATCGTCTGAACCATCCAAACGACAACGGTATAAATAATTCTTATTACCATCAAGCGCAGAATAATAAACATAATCTTTATAAATGAAGTCAAAGCTATAGTAAATTCTTCCATCCGTTGCATTCATATCATCCCTAAAAAACAGTTCCTCCAATTTACCTTGCTCCAAATTGTAGCGTTTCAAAATAAAACCATAATTGTAAGAACATGCAAAATACGCCTTATCGCCAAATATTGATGTATGAGGCTCATATTCATGCGGTTTTATCACAATTTCAAAAGGAGAACTGCCATCAACCCGCACCCGACACAACACTCCACGCAAATCCTCAGGTGTACCAAAAGGAGTGGTGCCATCAAACAGCATAAAATAAAGATAGTCTCCTTTCAAATAAAGACATGAATAAGTTACATCTACTTTTTCTACAGCTTTACGCTCAACCAGACATATCATTTCGCCACTATGCCGGTTCTTTTTATACAACCGTGAGTATATTTCTTCACCATCCTTTTCAAAAGCCAAAAAATAGGAATAGTCTCCTTCAACCAAAACAGAACCCAATCTTGCATCATTCATCTGCTTTGTCATGTCGGAAAGAGGTCTTGACACCTCTGTAGAAACAGCTTCATCAATCCGGTATTCAAAATCATCTTCACATCCCGCAAAAACAATCAAGAATACAACCAAAACAAAAATAATATTTATTCCTTTCATGATATCTTATAAAAAACTTACTTCGTGATTTTCAATATTGGCTATACTTTTTGATAAAAGAAAATACTTCCTCCGATTTTGAAATCTTATACTCCATTTTGTAAGAACAAGCGATATAGTCATGTTCAACTTTCATTATGAATGATATAAAGCCGTCATGCAGCAATTTATTTAATCTTTCAATATCAGCATCAGACAAAGTGGTATCATCTATACTCCAAACGAAGTCTCTGTCTTCATCCGTAATATCCCTATCTATAATTCCGCATCTAAACGATATAATTTGGATATCTCCGTCGCCGTCATTTTTCACCCATTCCATCAGACTATGGTAAACATCAGACTCTACCTCGCTTTTTTCTTCCACCTCTTTTATTGCAAACAAACCGCCATTGCCAAATGTTATAAAATTATATTTCATTGATGAAATACGTTCTATGTAATCTGCCATCGGAAAATGCTCATCTTCCAACTCCATATTCGGATGCAAATTTTTCACTTTTAAAATACTATCTCCCCAATAACAATTTCCCCATACAGGCGGCACTGTATAAACCTTCATAGCCTGCTTAATCTCTTTCATCTCGTCGCCATAAGAATAACAGACATGACAAACCACCTCTTTTTCACCCGGCTCATTCCATACAAATGTTTTATATGACACCTGCTGTCCCTGTTCGTCTTCACCAACAAAGCCCGCTTCGCCACCGTCACTCCATGCCACTTTAACAACCTTGGCATGCTCGGCAAGTCTCAAAGAACAAGCCATTAGAAAAGGTTCACCTTGTTTGGCATACGTTCCTACATAGCCTATCATCCCCAAATGGCTGTTATCTGGAGGTAATACAATCTCTTTCGTGTCAGAACATCCTAATATTGAAAACCCTAATACACACAAGACCATCGGTTTCCATAGACATCTCATTTTTAGCATATACAAGTAATTTAGCAAACACTCTTTTATTTTGCCACAAAAATAGAAAATCTTTAAAAAGATGCACATACCGGAATAAAATTTTATTGAAACTTCCCATATTTCAATAAAATAGCCTAGTTTTGCACTTATAATTAGACACTACACACAAAGCATAAAAATCAAAATATCAACAAATGAAAAAGGCTATTGTATTATTATCAGGAGGGTTGGATTCAACCACCGCACTTTATTTCGCAAAAAGTCAAGGATTTGACGAATTATATGCCATTACTTTTCTATATGGCCAAAAACATGATAAAGAACTAAAAAGCGCACAGGCAGTAGCCAAATCCGTAGGAGTCAAAGAACACAAAATTGTAAATCTCCTTCTAAACCAATGGCACGGATGCTCATTGACAGATCCGGATATGGATGTAAAAGACGGAAATGCAGAACGCCAGGACATTCCCGATACCTACGTACCTGCCCGCAACATGGTATTTCTGTCGGTTGCCGCTTCCTGGGCAGATGCTTTGGACATCACGGATATTTTTATCGGAGTCAGCGAAGTTGATTACTCCGGCTACGTGGATTGCAGAGAAGAATTCATCAAAGCCATGGAACAGGCTGTCAATTTAGGAACAGTACTGGGAGCCGAGAAAAAACAGCATATCACAATACATGCCCCTTTTATGCACATGACAAAAGCCGACGAAGTGAAATTAGGAGAACGGCTAGGTGTAGATTTCGGTCTTACCTGGACATGCTATCGCGGCGGAGACAAGCCATGCGGCACTTGCGACAGCTGTCTGCTTAGAGCAAAAGCATTTGCAGAAGCAGGCGTAGAAGACCCGTTAACCCGATAAAGACACAAAAACAGAAATTTATGATAATCAGGAAACTATTCAAATTCGAAGGTGCTCATATCGTCCGCAATTGTTCATCGGAAAAATGCAGAGAAAACATTCACGGACATTCATATATTGTTGAAGTGTTCATCACATCAGACAAATTAGACGATGGATACATGATCATGGATTTTTGCCGATTGAAAAAAGTCAAAGATTTTATCGAAAGCTTCGACCACACCTACACATTATGGAACAAAGACAATGAAGATTTCAAAGCCTTCATCTACAAATACAACAAACGCGTAGCAGAGATTCCCGTCTCTCCATCGGCTGAAGGATTTGCACTGATGTTCTTCTATGCCATTGACAAAATTCTAAATGAAATGCCGGCAGTCAACGGCGAAGGAAATGTACGGCTACACTCCGTCCGGGTGCACGAAACAGCAACGGGCTATGCAGAGGCTTTCCGCGAAGATTTGGCATTGGTCCATTTCTCTATGGACGACTTCCATTTCAGTTTTTCAAACAACTAACCACAAGGATATGCTTTTAGCCAAAGACGGTATTTTTCCCATCACCAAAGACCAATACGGACAGTCTCTTACAGAAAGTCCTGCCTCAGGCTTTACATTTCCCGGAACCATTCAGGGCGAAGGCAAATTATGTGGCATACCCTCACTGTTCATCCGCCTTGCCGGTTGCAACCTGCATTGCCGTTGGCAAATGGAAGATGGCAGTTTCTCCCCATGCGACACAACGTATGCAGCCTATGAGGTGAAAGGTGCATATCCAATGGATACTGAAGACATTTATAAAACAATATTGCAAAATAGCGATGCCATCAACCATATTGTCGTAACAGGAGGAGAACCTCTACTTCAAGCAAATGAACTAAAAACACTGTGCCACAAATTAAAGCAGGATAACAAATTCCATATCACCTTGGAAACGAACGCTACGATATTTGATGAAAATGTAGCCAACTATATTGATCTTTTCAGCATGTCACCCAAATTGGCAAGCTCCCAAGGCTCTCAATCTGCTGTTTCGGTGGAAACAATACAAGCCTATGTCAGCTATACGCAAGAACATCATAAAGATTTTCAGCTGAAATTCGTCTACTCATGCGAAAAGGATATCGAAGAAATTGAAAAGATTCTTTCGCATATCCGGGGATGGCATCCGGAAGATATTCTGCTTATGCCACTTGGAGGGACGGTTGATGCAATGCGAAGAAATATGATTTCAACACTAAAATACTGCATTCGGAATGGATGGAGATTCTGTGACAGACTTCACCTATCGTTATTTGGAGAAAAAGCAGGTGTCTAAACTCATTCATTTCAACGTTTCAATGCCAAGACTGTAGGCGTTTTATAAACGATTTTTCCATCTTCAAGCAATACTCTGATACCTTCAAGAACATACTCCCTCTTGACCGGTATCAGATGCACCAATGCATTTATCTCCTTGTCAGACTCTTGCAAATAAGTAAGGATCATCCGGTATACCTGCCGCCTGTCAACCCGCCCGACAGCCTTTTTCTGTTCCAGACAGTAATCACATACACCACAGGGAATTGTTTCATTTTGTCCAAAGTAATCCATCAAATAAAGCTGCCTACATTTTTCATCTTCTTGTATATACCCGATCATCTTCTCGACCTTGGCAGCATACGACAGCTTTCTGTCTGCATAGGCTTCTCGTCCGATATGTAAATAAGACTCCGGCACCCGAGGCTGGTGATAAACGATATAAGGCCGGTCATTACCCGGGATATAACTGACAATCTTACGACGGGCAAGTCCCAGCAGTGCCTGATAAATATCCTCCCGCGTCACTCCCAGCCGCTCGGCAATCCACTCTTCCTCAATAAATGCATATTGCACAAATATCCCGGAGTAAGTGCGGAGCAGTAACTCAACCAATCCTTCATTCAAAGAAGTCTGCAAATCCACCTTATACAACTGGTCGCGCAACACTAAAAAACTGATACGGGAACAAGAATGCACCTCTGTGGTACACTCCAGATAACCTGCCACCTGCAACACACCGATAGCAGCCAGCGTCTGAACATACTCCAATTTATAGGTCTTGACAAATAAATCCGGATTGAACTCAAAGGCAAAACCACCGCCTGCCCCCTCCTCCAACTGAAAGAAATTGCCGAGCAAACGGTACACCTCCCGAATAAATTTGACATCAGGGAAATTCTTATCCACCCTCTTCTTTAAAGCCGTAAGCGTAGCCTCATTATAAAGCAAAACGGCATACGCCCGTTTGCCATCACGACCGGCACGGCCTGCTTCCTGAAAATAAGCTTCGGGACTATCCGGAATATCAAAATGAACGACAAGCCGTACATCCGGTTTGTCAATACCCATACCAAACGCATTCGTCGCCACGATTACAGGAGTTTCGCCTCGTTTCCACACTTCCTGCTTTACACTACGCTGCAACGATGACAAGCCTGCGTGGTAATAATCGGCATGTATGCCTTTTTTGCCAAGGAAATCAGCCAATTCCTCTGCCGTTGCCCGCTTCCGCACATAAACAATCGCCCCGCCTTGCACCGATGCCAAAATATGCAACAACTCACCTAATTTATCATTCGCCTTACGGACTACATAAGAGATATTCTCACGCCGGAAACTTTTGGAAAGCACATGAGGCTCTGCAAACTTCAACTGCCTCTGAATATCTTCTGCCACCTGAGGCGTTGCCGTAGCCGTCAAAGCCAACACCGCCACCTGAGGGAAAAGAGAGCGAATTTCAGCAATCCGAAGATAAGAGGGTCTGAAATCATATCCCCATTGCGAAATACAGTGCGCTTCATCAACGGCCAGCAGCGAAAGATGCATCCTCTTCAGGTATTCTCTGAAACGTTCGGAAGCCAGTCGCTCGGGAGATACATACAAAAATTTAATCCGATCGGCCAAGGCTTTATTCAAAACAGATTTCACCTCCTCCGCCTGCCGTCCTGTATAAACAGCCTCTGCTTCAATGCCTCTTTTCTTCAACTCCTCGACCTGGTCTTTCATCAAAGCAATCAAAGGAGTCACCACCATACAAATCCCCTCCAATACCATGCCGGGCACCTGGTAAGTGATAGACTTGCCACCACCCGTCGGCATCAAAGCAAGCGTATCCCTCCCCGACAGAACCGAACGGATAATGTCTTCCTGCAAAGGACGGAACTCATCATATCCCCAATATTGCTTTAAAATCCGGTGAATATCCATGAATTTTATCTACTGAAAATTATCTCCGCAGCAAAGATACAAAGGAATTGAATTTTGAAATTGAAATTTGAAAATTATTTACTACTTTCGCCCGAATATAACAAGTATGAATAGGATGAGACATATAATCGCTTTTACGGTAATCTTCACATTGTTTTCGTGCCAGCGGAAACAACCCCAAGAGCAGCCTGTCGTACAGGTATTTGAAAGTATGCTGTATCCTTCAGAATTATCAGAGTTTATTCCTAAAGGGACTTCACCCGAAGACAGCGTCATCTTTGCTCAAAATTTTGTCCGCAACTGGGTGACACAAAAACTTCTCTTGCACAAAGCCATTGAAAACCTATCATTCGAACAGCACAAGATACAGAAGCAAGTGGAAGAATACCGCACCTCCCTGTTGATTCATGAATACAAGCGCAAATTGATAGAACAACGTCTCAAAGACGATATAAACGAAATTGAAATAGAAGAATATTACCGGAAAAACGAACAGAACTTTGTATTATCCACCCCCATAGCCAAGGTTGTATTCTGCATCATCCCCAAAAATGCTCCCAACCAGAAGCAATTGAGGAAATGGTTCCTCTCGGACAAAGAAGAAGACCAGGACAAACTGGAAGACTATTGCCTGAGCAATGCCAAAAAATACGACCGTTTCAACGACCGCTGGATAGAAGCAAAATTCCTGCTGAATCTCATTCCCGGAGACCCCCAGGCATTGTCCAACGAAATATTCACACGCAAGAATATAGAAAAGGAAGACAAAAACAATTTCTACTATTTGAAAATCAAAGAATTAAAAAAAGAACAAACCATAGCACCCCTTGATTACGTGAGAGATGAAATTGTATTGATTCTAAAAAATAAAAAGAAATTACAGTTTGAACATGAATTAGAAAAACTGATTAATGAAGAAGGGCGACAGAAAAAGTATGTAAAATTTCACTAAATACATGCAGATTCAACGCCTGTTAAACAAAAATATTATAGCTTAGAAGCCTCAAATGAAAGTCTAATACAGCAAATTATAACAAATAGTATATGAAAAAGTATTTATTATTGCTTATTTTATGCGTCCAGGCCGGTTTTCTGACGGCACAAAAAAATGTTGTGGACAAAATCGTAGCCATCGTGGGTGAAGAGATTATCCTGAAATCGGATATAGAAAATGCCTATCTGCAAGAACAAGGGCAAGGCCTTGTATCTTCCTCTTCCGACTACAAGACCGAGCTTTTGGAAAAACAACTGATTCAAAAACTGCTTTTGGCACAGGCACAGATAGACAGTATATCGGTGACAGAAGAACAAGTTGAAAACGCTGTTGCCAACCGCATTGAGTATTTTATCAGCAACATCGGCTCACAGGAACGTCTTGAGGCCTATTTCGGTAAATCACTGGAAGAAATCAAAGACGATATGCGCGGACCGCTACGCGAATTGCTGATAACGGAACAGATGCAACAAAAAATCGTAGAGAAGATACGCATCACCCCTTCGGAGGTAAGAAGTTATTTCAAACGGTTGCCCAAAGACAGCCTGCCGGAAATGCCGGACCGTTACGAATTGCAGCAAATCGTGCTTCGTCCCCGCATCAGTGACGCAGAGAAAGAGCGCATACGTGAACGTCTGCGCGAATACCGCGAACAGATTCTGAAAGGCGAAAAAACATTCAACACGCTTGCCGTGCTCTATTCGGAAGACCCCGGTTCAGCCACCCGTGGCGGAGAATTAGGCTATATTCCCCGCAATCAACTGGATCCTGCTTTTGCCGAAGCAGCATTCAACTTGAAACCCGGCAAAATCTCAAAGATTGTCGAATCGGAATTCGGTTTCCACATCATCCAGCTTATCGACCGTCAGGGAGAAAAAATCAATGTACGGCACATTCTTCTGCAACCTAAAATCGCAGAAGAAGAAAAAGAAGAGGCACTACTCCGTCTGGATACCATCCGTCAATATATCAATGAAAACAAGATGACATTTGAAGAAGCCGCCATGTATTTCTCTTCAGACAAGCAGACTCGCAACAACGGAGGTCTGGTGGCAGACCCACAAACCAGTGAATCCCGCATCGCACGCGCCAACATTCCCGGAGAGATGGCAAAAGAAATCAACAGCCTGAAAGTGGGCGAAGTATCCATGCCTTTTGTCACACATTCGGAAAGAGGTCAGGAAGAATACAAAATCGTAAAAGTAAAGGAATTCTACCCACGCCACCGTGCCAACCTTGAAGACGACTGGCAAAACTTCGAACTGATGCTGACCAATGAGAAGCAGATGGACAAACTGGAAAAATGGGTTAAAGAAAAACAGGCAAACACCTATATCCATATCGATGAAGAATACCGGAAAGGCAAATTCAGATATGATGGTTGGATAAAATAAAAGAGCTGATAGATAGAACATGTTTAAATCAATGACAGCCAAAGCAGTTTGTCTGCTTATGTGTATATGCGGTTTTCTCCGGATGGCTTCCGGTCAGGAGAAAACCCAAATCAATATTATAAGTACCGACTCGCTTGCCTTTGCCAAATATGCAAAAGATCCCAACCGGTTTATCGGCAATGTCAAGCTCACCCACAAAGACATGGTCATGACCTGCGACAGTCTGTACCAATATGCCGACAGCAACTATATCGAAGCTTTCGGGCGTGTACATGCCGTGCAAAACGACACCCTGAATCTTTGGGGCGATTTTCTGTATTACTACGGGAACACCGGCAAAGCAAAAGTCCGCAAGAATGTCGTCATGCAGAATCCGACGCTTACGCTTACCACCGATTCGCTCAACTATGACATGGAAACCCGTGTCGGACACTATTTCAACGGCGGTACAATCAAAGATAGCGTCAACACGCTTATCAGTGACATCGGCTACTATTTTGTACGGATGAACGAACTGTTTTTCAAAGACAGCGTCAAGGTGTACACCTCGCAATACGACCTGTTCTCCGACACGTTGAAATACCGTACCGACAGCAAACTGATTACCATTCTGGGGCCCACCCACATTGTAGGAGAAAACAGGACGTTATATTCTGAAAACGGCTGGTATAATTCCCTTACCTCCCATGCAGAACTATACAAAAACAATATCCTAAACTATAACACTTACACCGGCAGTTCGGACACCATTGTCGTGGACAGCGTTTCCGGCACAGCCATCATGCGACAGCATATACATTTGTATGACACAGTCAACAAAGTGATAGTCGAAGGCAATTACGGCGAGGTCCTTAAAAATAATGATTATGCTTTCGTAACGGATAGAGCATTGTTAATACTGGTCGGCCAGTCGGATTCATTGTTTGTACACGGCGACACCCTATCCATCAACAAGGATTCAGCAGGCTATAATGTAATGAAAGCCTATCACCATACCAAATTCTACAGCATGGATCTACAGGGAGTCTGCGACTCGATGGTATTCCCGACAGCAGATTCGACCGTATATCTATACAAAGAACCTGTTGTATGGGCTAGCGGCAACCAATTGACAGCAACAGAAATCAGTATGCACATGAAAGACAATCAAGTGGATATCTTTGACATGAAAAACAAAGCCATGATTGTCAATCCGGTAGATTCAACGATGTACAAACTGCTCCCCGACCAACGCGGAGTCTTGTTCAACCAAATCAAAGGACGAGATATGCGTGGCTATGTCAAAAACAACGAGCTTTACCTCATGATGGTAAACGGCAGCGGAGAATCCATCTTCTACCCCGACGACAAAGGATTCATCATCGGTCTGAACAAAGCCATGAGCTCGACTATCAAAATAGAGCTTGAAAATAAAAAAATAAAGGACATCATCTTTATCACAAAAGTTGAAGGGACCTTGAATCCGCTACTCCTGGTGAAACCGGAAGACAGGGAACTTAAAGATTTCCACTGGCACATTGATAAAAAGCCACTACAGAAAGAGGATATATTCCACTAAAACCGCATGGCGCAATGAGAAATTTCACTCGTTGCGCTTTCTTTTTGCCCTCTTCTCTCCTTCTTTCCTCCCACTCAAATATATGACACCTATATATCAAAGATAACACAACTATAAGACAAAGATAACAGCTTGTTATCTTTGTCTTATAGTTACCCTATATTTAAGTTGGAAATGTATGAGATTTGAACAGGAGAGAAACGGGATAAATATCAGCCCCAAAGTACATCAGACTTTAATATTTTAACACTTATTAACGGGGGGGTAAATTAAATAATTTGTATATTGCGAGCGGAAGGAACAAATAACCGACCGGCTATTTTATGAACATTAATCTTACCGATTATGAAAAATACATTTGACTTTATCCCCTCCGCAGAGGAAGCCAGACGGCAGCCCGTCCGCAGGGAAATCTATGAACAAAGTGTAGATCTATACAATGAAGGGAAGCATCTGGAGGCATTTCACTGCCTTTTGGACTATCTGAATGATGGATTCCGCACCAGATTCGGAAACGATAGCGGAACCGAGTTTCATATCCCCCATGGTTCTATTGTGGTAGACATCCGCATTCACGACGGAATCATGCACATCGAGGCAGACTTCCTGAACCTGCCCGAAAAAGGACGTGTCGCCATGCTCCGACAGGTGGCAGACCTGAACATCAACAAACTGTTGCTGGCGGGTTTCATAAAAGAAGAAGACCGGTTGAAAATGCGCTATGTGACACCGCTTAATCAAAGCCATCCTCACAAAATATACGGAGTGCTCCAGAATATCTGTTATGTAGGCGACCGTTTCGATGATGAATTCTGTACCCAATTCGGAGCTACCCGCTGTTATGAACCGCAGGTGACACCTTATCCGGCAGAGACCGCAGATCAAGTGTATGAAGGAATCCAATCTTTGGGTAGGGCTGCACTGAATGCCTTGAACGAATATAATTCTGCACGGCACTACGGTTACTCCTGGAATGTGCTTGACACCACCTTCTACCAGATAGCCTATTTTGCCAATCCGCAGGGACAGTTCAGCAACAACCTTGAAAAAGCAATCGATGATATGGATGCCGAACGTCCGGTAGAAGAACTTGTATCCAAAGGGATGGACTATCTCAAAAAACTACTTGCCACTCCCAAAGAAGCACTGGCTGAAGACTTGTATTTTGCAGACAAGCTGGTTTCAAACCGCCGAAGCGCATCACTCCAGACCATACAGGAAATTTTCAAAGATGTATATGAAGAAGCAACCGAAGCTGTCCAGTCGGGAGATTTCGAACGAGCAGCTGTACGGATGCTCTACATCATCTATGAAACCTACTACTATAACGACATACCCGAAGAAATCAGCTTGATGCTGACCCATGCACTGAAGGCATCCGGAGGACAACCCTTGGAACAGGCAGCCCGCACGCTCTATGAAACCCTGGACAACATCATGGAGGGAGACCTTTCCGGCAGTACACTCTATTCCTGTGCCGACAATCCGATAGCCGGCCGGATGATGGAGCAGGCAGTCGGTGCCGCCCAAGCCATGCAACAAAAGATAACAGAAAAAATGAGCGGAAGCGATATTGTCGAATTACAACAGAAAATGGTGGAAGCCATGACGCGTGGCGACATGGCGGAATATACCCGGCTTGCCGGAGAGCTTCAGCAAAAGATGATGAACGGTCTATTTAATTAATCCCCATAAATTGAAACGGAAATGGAACAAAACATATATAAATCGGTTTTCAAAGTGACACATGCAGAAGGTTCAGGCAGTTGCTTTTATCTGAAATCACACAACCTTTTTGTAACCAATTACCATGTCGTGGAAGGTTTTCATGCCGTAGCCATCCACGACAGCAACCGCAATCCCTATCCGGCTAAAGTCGTATTGGTCAATGTGTCACTGGATATCGCATTGCTATCCGTATCCCACGACTTTTCAGACCTTCCGGACATTAATCTGTCGGAAGACGATACCTTGGGTATAGGAGGAAAAATCCGTGTAGCCGGTTATCCTTACGGAATGCCGTTCACTGTGACAGAAGGAACCGTATCAGCCCCCAAACAACTGATGAACGGACAATATTACATACAGACAGATGCGGCAGTCAATCCCGGCAATTCCGGAGGTCCCATCCTGAACGACAAAGACGAAATCGTCGGTATCACAGTTTCCAAAATAAATGATGCAGACAACATGGGATTCGGAATCCGGGTGGAAAACCTACGTAAAGTACTTGAAAGTGTAAACGAACTGGATCGGGACACATTCAACGTTCAATGTGAGAGTTGTGACGAACTAATCTCAACTCCGGATGGCTATTGCCCATCCTGTGGAGAAAAATTGCCGGAAGACATATTTGAAGAACGACATGTTTCTCCACTCACGGAATTCTGTGAAAGTGCCATTGAGCAGATGGGAATCAACCCGATACTTGCCCGTGACGGTTATGAAGCATGGTGTTTTCACAAAGGCAGTTCGGAAATACGCATATTCGTCTATAACAGAGCCTATCTGTTTATGGTGTCACCTGTAAATCTTCTGCCTAAGAAAGAAGTTGAAAGAGTGCTGGAATATATGCTTTCAACCGACTTTACCCCCTACAAAATGGGCATAGACGGCAGGCAGATTTACCTGATGTACCGCATCCATCTATCAGATATCACAGATGAATACGAAGACTCCATCCGAGAAAACATGGTCAACCTTGCAAGCAAAGCAGATGAAACGGACAATATGCTGGTCGAACAATTCGGCTGCGAATTTTCGGCATACAGCAAACAAGAGCAACAGGCGTAACCGATAAATACACTTGTCTGGCTGTGTCTCCATGTGGAGGCACAGCCAATATCCGCATTTACAACCAGTCCTATGGAAATATATCATGCGAAACCCAAGATCAAACTTTCTCCGGTAGTAAAAAACGGGAAAGAATTTGTCGAAGTGACTTTCGGTAATGACAATGACATCCGCTTGTCGCTGTC
>CAJJNP010000011.1 GCA_905193145.1 uncultured Odoribacter sp.
GTAAGCGAAAACCTACCGCTGTAAAGCGGAAAGGCGTTGTTTGCCGAGCCTACACCTTGTGAACTCCAAGAAACGCGAAACCGCCAACAAGATTTCACTAAAGTAGGGAGAAAACTGCATTAAGCCATAGTGTCTGCACTGTTTAATACAATGCAGACACTATTCTATTTACTATACCCTCTTACATATGTGAGATTGTCTTTGCTGCTATGCAACGACCTATTTGTTAAAATGATTTACTACAACTTTCTATGGATAATAAATGTTAGCAAGTATAATTAGTCTATTTACAATTCAAATGTTTATCCAGTTTGACCTTCTCAACCACTCCATTAGGGAATACAAAAGAGAGTGTTTTCCTATCAAATATCGGCGATGCTTGGTGTATAATTCGGTGGAATGAAGGATTTACGATAATGATATTTGAGGTATCATTATTCAGTGATTGCGTAAAGTATTCTATGTGATGTGCCTCCACGACAGAACAACCAAACTCGTCACCTATACGCTCTCCCGTAATTTGGCATCGGTAATCGTATAGTTGTTTTAGAGTTTCAGCAATGGAACGGTCTAATTTGCGAACTCTTTTTATGCAAGAAGTTTCAACTATGCTTGCATTGTCATCATAAATCGGCTCAAAATTCGATAACTCAAACTCATATTCGGTTTTACTATGTATTTCGTTGTAGGCTATCTTATTGTCTTCGGAGGTGTAGTAATCAACGATAAAGGTATTTGCCAAATCAGTCGATGACAATGCTATATATTCATTGACATCATCAGGCAATTTAATTTGTTTATGTTTATTCTCGGGTAACTGTTTAGCAAATTTTAGATACGAAAAACTATTGCTAAATATCATTTGTAGTTTCCTGGCAATAGGTGAATTATCGGTGTACCTTATTTGCAATAAATCAGAATGAGTTTGATATTTCTTTCTATCAAAATCAATATTCGTCAATTTTGCTTCAAAAACGTCTTGGTCTATTATAATTTTAATGGAGCGCGTTTTGCCTTTATCAACAACACCACCTTTAAGTTGCTGAATAATTGGCTGAAATTCCACTGGTATCGTTAATCCAGCGGTAAGCAATGACCAATCTATTTTCTTTTTAAGGATAAACATACAACCAAAATATCTATTTATTATACCTCAATTTTAATAACATTCGTTTGAAACATCTTTTTATTTTGTCTTTGATTGTCATTGGCTCCTTTCTATGCTCACAAGCATTATGATAACAGATTGCATCATATCGAACACAATACACATTTTCAGTAATGTGTTCATATAGTGCAGAAGAGGTGTCTCTTACCTCTTTTTGTAGCAATCTTATTAGTGCTTGGGTTTTACCAACTGCACTACATGCATTGGTAAAATTATCTTTTGAAATATTAGTTGTTGGCAAATTTATGATGTCAGAAATGTCGTTATTTAACAGCCTACATTTATCAATGGTAACCCCACATAATTTAGTATATATGCTAATCTTCTCTTTAATAATATTGCACTCTTCAATACTAGGTCTATTTTTTACGACATTAGATCTTATTGTTTGTAAATCCGCTATTGCCGTTTCACACTTCTCATGGTATTTAGATAGGTTATTGATAGCTGTTTCTAATATATCACAAGTTTCATTTCCATATACAAGATTTAGATATCTTTTATATGCATCTTCTTGCTTAATATAGCCACCTGTATAAAGCTCAATAATACGGTCTATGCCTTCTGCAATACTATATTGTTGTGAAATATTTATTAATGTACTTAATAGCAATATTATAACTATAATTAAGAAGGAGATTTCAAACTCGAACCTATGAAAAGAAGGAGTTTGCGTATAGTGAAGATGTACATAGTAAATGGCAGTACATAATAGTATCAGTATACTATTAAACCATTTTCCAACTATGCGATTTGAAAATACATTTGTTTTTAAATCCGCGGAGACAAATTTATTTCTATTAATTGCTATATAGCAGATAGTAACAATATTAGCAACACATACGCACTCCCATAATACACTCTCATAAATATTAGTAAAATATATTATTGACAATACACATCCCAATATGGATAGTAGCGTTCTTGTAATCACAAATGTAATAGGCGCTTCATCTTTTAATTTTCTCACTTTTGCGGTAGAATGGATTCTTATACGAGGGAAAAATAATATATGTATAAATGTTAATATCCATGGCAGAAATAGTGTAAAATACGATAATACTACACTTGTTTCAATCTTATTATCAACAAGAATGTTATAGATGTATATCAAGCTTGAGCATATAATTCCCCATAGTGCCCATTTGCTCCAACCTGGCGTATTGTTATTCTCAATCTCACGACTTTTCTCAGAATATAGAAACGATAGAAATTCTCCACTAGAAAGCGTATTCATATAGTAATAATTAGAGTTAGTATTAAGTATATTAGCCTATATTCCACACAACAGAATATTAACACTTCAAAATTACTCATTATTTCTAAACGAAAGTTGTATAACCCTGAAAACTTATTCACAAAGTATATCAAAACTATTACTCGTTATCGTTGTAATCATATAAGACCTATGACACGATAGGACAACCTATGACACGTGAGGTCAAAAGGCAAAAGAGCCATTTTTTGTGTTGATTATTCATATATCTTTGCTCACGAACGATTAACAAAGATGACTATGAATAAGAGACATACGGAATATATTGCACTCTATCTGTTCGTGTTTGGAGCGATTCTGCTCTTTGGTGTATTAGCGCGAAAATTTGTGCTTGTCAAGGGGTATGATGAGTTCAGTGCAGCAGTTGCATTACCAAACGCTCAACCTTCCCTGCATCAAACGCGGCTTTATGGGCTACCATTGCAACTACGGAGCACCACTGAAGGATGTTGATGTTTAACGGTTGAAGCAACCTTAAAATGTGAGAGACTCATTTGTCCGAAGGTATCCAAATTTTTCGGATAGTATCGGACAAATGGTATCTATTCTAAAACACCAATCTAATCTGAGCATTTTTCCGAGACTTACAAATAAATTTTGTAACCGTCGGACAAATGATTTTTATTGCTGTCAATACATTTTCTTAGCTCTCGAGATTAGTTTTGCAAGGTTCTCAGTATCTTAACCTGTGTCTCCTATGTTGCTCCATCAGCAAACAAGCAACTCTTGTCAGACGCTATTATTCTTGAATAACTTGTATACAAAATAGATTTTGCTTACATATCTTGTGCGATTACAATATTTTTTGCAAGAAATTCAAATACACTCTTTGCAACAGCTTGAGCTAGCGGTACAGGCACTCCATTACTTATGATCTTGAATTTTTGAGAAAGTCTATCTGTACCCCAAACATATTTATCATCAACGCCTTGTATTCGCAATGCTTCACGAACGGTTAATCTGCGATTTTCGTATGGATGAAGAAAAACCTCATTATTCCCGAAACATGTGGTAGGACTGTACTTGTAGCGATGAAGTCGCTTGAATGATCTACGCTTTGTATCGCCTTCGTAGATGCACTTTCTAGATTCAACATCCTTTTTGAGTTCAAGAAACTCTTTTCCATTAGGCAGCTCCATTGCATTTATTAAGCAACTTTCAACACACAATTCCACAGGTATTCCCTTTGGCTTCTTTGGTGTTGTTCCAAAAGGAACTTTATCCGGCCACGGAAATGCAGTGTAAGCATTTACATACTTTGGCTTTGGCCAAGGGAAATCCATACTACAAATGTTGTCAATGCTTGGTTCTTTATTTATAATATTAGGAAACAAATCCTTTCGCACACCAACAATGAATACTCTTTTCCTATATTGTGGCACCCCAAAATCTATAGCATTAAGAGTAATCCTGTCTATGTAGTAATCTTCACAAATATGGTTAAGTAGAAGTGTATCAAGGTACATCTTTGGTTCCTTGCGCATTACCAGTCCTACCACATTTTCCATAACGAAAAAAGATGGACGCATTTTACGAATCCTATTATAGAAGACTTGAGTCATTTTACCTCTCTCGCCTTCAAACCCTTTGCCCTCTCCATTCATTGTGAAATCTTGACATGGGGGTCCACCAATAATACCCCATACCTTTGGAGTTCCTTGTGGGAATGCGTTGCTTAAAATGTTTTCTGGATTCAATTCGGCTATGGATTTCGTGGTAGTAATAGGGCAAAACTTCTTTTTGTGTCCAATACACCACTCACGAATACCTTCATCATGCAAGTCTGCAAAAACCTTGTCATACTCATTTGCAAATACTATATCAAAGCCAGCTTCCATGAATCCCATATCCATGAACCCTCCTCCAGAAAAGAATGATATTATCGGTATTATATTCTTCATACTTTATAATTGTTCGAAAATAATTGAGCTGTCACATACTTTATAGGCAGAATCTTCCGAGTTCGGTGATGATTTGACGACATTTATAAATACAAGTCGTTTCTTAAAATATTCAGAGGCATTATCTATCGAATACTGATCTAATCCAGATATGTAACGATTGATACTAGAATCATCCGTAACAACATACATATTAGTACTGGGTTGTTCTGTTACAGTTCCTACTATTGTGTGATAATAGTCCTCTTCATTTTCAAGACGATATTGGCAAATGTGGCGACAGTCACATTTGCTACATATTGAGCTATCTACCTTGACTACTTCTTCAAATGCCCTACGCAGTATTATATCATTTAGATATTCTATAGTTGCACTAACATTATTACATAATTTCCTTTTTAACTCTTGATCATATTCTACAAAGATCTCCTCACCATTTATGTCAATAAGAGCTAATCTGCTAATCTTGCCAAGCTGAAGATGTTCACACATAGCGGCATAGAGGTGAAGCTGAGTTATATATTCCTTCTTTATATTGCCATCTTTATCAAAAACTTGTCCAGATTTGTAGTCGATAATACTTATCTCACCATTTGCAATGACTAGTTTGTCTGCAACGCCTTTTAATCCTATTTCTTTGCAGTCAAGGTATTTTTCTGAAAGTACCGACACATTTGAGGATTCTTCAACTTTAGGCCTTCTATTCTTGGTTATCCATAACGCATACTTTATTGCTTTGTTGCGTTTGTCGTAATCATTGAGATTTATACTCTTTAACGTAGGATACTTAATTGCTAATTTATCCTCTTCGATTTTTATCATTTCTTCCCATTTGTCACGCATCTCTGCAAAACTACACAATTGGCCTTTTATCGTTAATTCGTAAATTTTGTGTACTATTGTGCCAATAGTAGTGTTTTTATGAGGAGGAAGCTGACATGAGGGATGGGCATTAAGAAGTCTATTTAGTAATACTTGGTAAGCACAACCATTATGAATCCACGAAAAGGTACTTGGAGATAGTGTTTCTATAGAAACACTATCCCAAGCCTTATCTATATTTGGTATCTGTTCAAATTTCATTGCTGGCGATTCTGTTGATTTTGAACATATTCATAACAATTGCTAGTGCGGCGTAACAGATTGAACGTATCAATTGTAATTACATTGTCACTATTCCAATCCTCGTCTTGCTCCATTGATGCCTCAAATACAGCATCCGCTAATATTTGTGTTTCAGCAACACCTTCCCAGAGAGGATGAGATGCAAAAATCGGCATCCTTGTCTTGTCTGGATCGTAAAGGTATGGAATTCCACAGGTAGTCTCTGATAGTTCATAAACCAATCGGCCATCGCTCTTGCGGAAGAACCCTTCGTTCAATGCAGTTAAAAGTGTTCGTGCCAAATCTTTCCATCCCTTTAATTCAGGATAATCAAAATTACCATCTGCACCTGCTTTGTATGTGTTGTCAATCATTATACGGAACAGCGCAATACCCAGTCGCCAATCCAGCAAGCCGTGGTATGGCATGTTGCGATATGTTTTCAAACACTTATAGCAGGAAGAATCACATTCTGCTATGTGTTGGTCGCTTAACATTTGTTTAAAGTACAGGTCGTCACCACTTAAAATCCTTCTTGAATAATCCTCAAAGTTGGAATAGAAATCAGCAACGAAACCAGAACCGTTTATTTTCTCATCAGCAAGACACACCTCGCCTAATTTACCAGCTTTGGCAAGAACTTCCACGATATCAATTTCTGTAGGATCAATATCAAGTTTTGAGGCAATCGCTCGCTGAATAAGGAATGAAAGTGTATAGTATGCGGCTCTTACACCTTGTGTTCGGAAATCCAGTTTTCCTTGATCATTGCAATGGAATGGCTCAAGAACCAACCCATTGACACGGGTACGAGGTGAAAGAGTTATGACATTCGTTATCTTCTGAGCTGCAAGGTGGATTTTCTCAAGTGGCTCTTTTGGCTCAATGATTGTCTTGACATCCTTGTTGTCTGATGATTCCAGTACAACATCATCGGTATAGAGTTGCTTGGGGTCATCCGTTCCATTATACACAGGTGTAGCCACCCATTGCTGAGCCTGCGAGTAGAAATGTGTGTCACCTAATCGATACTTTACATGACACTTACATCCTTCAATTTCCTTATCGCTAACTCTCCATGTCTTACCACCTTTTCTCAGCGTAAGTGTGAAATTTTGTCCAAAAGTTCCATTTTGAGTCTGACGAATTGCATCATTCTCCATACGGATACCATTTCTCTTAACGAGAATCTCGGAATCATCTCTTTGGTCAAAACCTCTTGAAAGACTTGTAATGAAAGCAGCTGGTGTGCAGATTGTTGAAGGTATCATTGGTGAGTTACATGAATCACACAACAAATCTGCACAATTAGGGTCAGGCAGTTTCGTCACAATCTTTTTGCAGCTTGGATTACTGCACTCCCAGAAGGTCATTCTCAATGGGAAAATTGGGGATTCGGGGGCACTCTTGGTTTTGATGCACTTCTTTCCGTTCTTGCCATCACCATATACTATGGATGACTGTGTAAATCCGATAGATGTAAGGATGTGTTTATCCTTTGTAATGGATGCACCTGGAGCAAATGCTGTAATTGCTTGGTCAATAGGACGTGATACTGTAGATACCTCATCACTTATCTCGTTGCCGTTTCGGTATTGCAAACTATGATACAATACTCGGTCGCGAGTAGGCATTCCATACATTGGGAGAACACCGCCTTCTGCTAAACATTCAGCAAGCGAATCAGCAACAATGGAATCATCAGCAACAGCCTTGTCTATATTAGCGCACAAACTACCTTCTTGTTCAGTATTAGCAGCATACTGGACTAGACGTTCTATCAACTCCTCATTACGAGTCAACAGTTTTGCTGTGTTATGTAAGAACGTACGGGTGTTGGAATCTGTCAACCACAACTTTACCTCATCAACAATGGATTCAACATTATCTTTCCATTCTTGGCGCGTCCCAAATTCACCATGGGTGTTACCATCTAATCTTACGGAGTGATTCAGTGCATACGCTTTAAATGCATAATACAAGATTTCTTTCGCATATAGACGCTGAAGAATCTCATACTGATCCATCGACAGGAAAGGGGTTGGAGGTTGGTCACCGGTGATTTGGTGAGGATTCAAGAAGTAGTGCTCATCATGACTACGACCACGGCATAGAGTTAGTATGACAGAGTATGCCTGTCCACGGCGACCACCTCGACCAACACGCTGCTGGTAGTTAAATCGTTGAGGTGGCATATTTGTGAGCATAACACCTTGAAGAGGGCCGATATCCACACCGACCTCCATTGTGGTAGTTACGCTTAACACATCTATTGAACGTGCTTTTTCTAAATACTCAGAGTTGCTATCTTGTGACTTGATTCTTACGATGTCTCTAAATTCAAGCTGTCTTTCACCTTGATTATCTGTCTGACCAGAAAGTTCTTCGCTATGCAATCTGCATGCAGGACGACCTTTGACCACATTTATCATCAGGTCTGTATTTGATCGTAATTGCTCAACTTGAATTGTGTGGTTATCATCTAACCTTTTGAAGCATCCAGAACAAATACCTGCTGATGGATTCAGGTGAATACGGCCACAATTAGGGCAGATAAATCCCTTTTCCTCAGGAGAAACACATCTTACCTTCAATGTGTGAGGTTTTAAATACATCTGCTTATTACCAACGGCTTTAAGATAATCCAATACTGCTTGCCCCAAAACATTTGGCATTTTCGTCTGCCTTCCGTTTCTACGTTCGTAAGGAATGCCAAATTTGTCACAGCAAGCATAGATGTACAATCTAATAGGATCTTTGGACTTTAGATTTCGGAATTCGGCATCAGTATCACGTGGAAATATCTCATCATCATAAGGGTTACCTTCGTATCTATAAGCATTACCAATTAGTCGAATAACAGAGTTCACAATCTGCATAAACACATCATTGGAAATGTGCTTATGAAGGTCTGGTGCTGTCGCATCATTAGTCTGGGCGGCGGTTAATACATCCTTTATCCTTTCTTCGTTTCTTTGAACTGTAACCCAACCAATTCCAGTACTTTCTGCGTTATAGTGCAAGCGTCCGAAGAGAATCCTCATTAGATTCTGTTTAATAGCCTTGCCAGCTTTCTTGTTTACGTTTTGAACAAGGAGATCAGAGGCGTTATCATCTACCTCATACCACATAATAGGATTTGCGTCTCTGGTTTCCTCGAAATGCTGATTGGTAGAGTCACATCCGGCAGGGTTCGTGTAGAGCTCTCGAAATCTCTTGTAGATAGGTGACTTAATGCAATTATCTGTCTTGATAAGGTCTTCCAATGAGATCGACCTATCAAGAATATCCTTGATTTCGTTTATTTCGTCATCAATGCTATCAAGAATTCTTTGTGCGTTACGTTTTTCACGGTTTGATGCTGCAGGATTATTCACTGTGTACTGAGCATCCTTTTTCTCCTCATAAAGTTCAGCCAGTTCCTGTTCCTTTTCTTCATAGTTGATGGATGGATCAAGTGTACAACATTGAACAATAATGTCGCGCATCAAATCGGTGTACTGATTTCTTTCAACACTATTGGCAACCACTGCAGCATCTTGACGGCTATCCGCAAAGGTTACCAACTTACGATTATGCAGAGTGGGCAACTGATAGAACAGTTCGCGAGCATACAATTGTGTTACTTTATTGAAACCTGTTCGAAAACCTCGAATTGGAGAATGGAAACCTTTGGAATGTTTGCTTGTTGCACAATGAGGACAATGACAAGGTAATGCAGGAGCATTCTTTGCAGCTTCAATATTCAGTTCGGTATCTAACGAGGGTACTGTGTATAGAAACCCTTTAACACCAGGATAAGTTTCTTCATCATCGGCGATTGTGACAAAACCGGTCTTCTCATTAAGATATGCTAATTGCCAATAGCATTCAAAATCATCTGCATTTTTTCCAAATGATGCCTTGTGCAACATTTTCACCTCGTGCTCCCGTAACTTGCGTTCAACAAAATCATCATCCTCCGAAGTCGGAATAGGATAAAATACGGCAAACTCCTGATAGTTGCGTTTTTCTACCATTACCTGACTTTGGCGTTCTGGAAGATCTTCAAGATTTGAGCTTGTAGGAAGGATGTTTGTCAACCATTTGTGGGTACCAGCTTCGTGATACGAGTGACGTTTGCCACCATAAAAAACAGTACCACATTGCTCACAATAAAGAAGTTCAAGCACACGTTTATCTCCATCAATATCTCTTGAATGTGCATGTAGTTTACCTACTGGCTTGTTGTTCTCTTCATCATACTTGTTTATGGTTGCCCACAATCCGTCAATGTTTCGGTAGAACAGATGGAAACGGAAGCGTTGCAATATTTCGCTGTTGACCTGACGGAACAAATCGTACAAACCTCTGAGTATTACGAAACCTTCAGCTGCAGCAGCATTATCGGCAGTATCGCCAAATAAAGCTGTTGCGAAATAACGGTTGAGGATATTGGACGATTCGTTTTCACCACGACCTTTGCAGAATGGCAATGCTCTATTATGCCCCAACTCTCCAAGGTCAAATACATCGTTTAGGCGTTGGGTAATAGCCAATTCGTCCGATACAAATACATGAAGTAATTGCATCAAGCCATCTTCTTCTGACAGATTGTAACCAGATAATTCGGCAAGTTCCACCGCCACATCATGGCAAATGGCATCAATCTTATCCTTTGTGTCTTTGTTTTCTAGATATTCCTCAAAACATAGCGGGTTCTCGTAGAACAAGTCATAAACCTTCTTAAACGGTGCAGTTGGCAACACAGACGAATAGTGCTGGTCAGGTTGCACATAATGTCCCTCTATTACATTACTTTCGGTGAACTCACAACCAAAGAAATCGTTCAAGAATTTAAGGCTTTCGGCGCGCTTTTCTCCGGACATCTCCAAAGATGCTGATGACGACAGGATCCTTAGTTGAGGGCTGTCGGGAGTTAGTCCTAGACGATTAAGTAGAAGACGAATCAGATATGCAGTTTCCGTACCTGAAGTACCACGATTAAGGTGTAATTCATCAATGATGAGGTGGAAAATATGAGACTTATCCTTTGCAAGCCATAAACGTGTTTTTTCGATGATAGGATTATCCACTTCACGCATCAGCATCATAGCCAACATGGAATAGTTGGTAATGAGTATGTCGGGAGGTGTTTGCTGCATGTCAAAACGCGAGCGCATTTCGGATGAGGCAATTCCATCCTTGCCTTTCGTCATCTGTGAGATTGTCCTACGAACTTTATATTTGGCAAGGTTCTTTCTGTATTCATCTTCCGTCAAACCTGTTGGGTCAAGCAACTTCAGTGTATCCTCGGTCATTTCGTCCAGTTCCTTCATTGACGAAAGAAGACTTTGATATATACGAGCATTTGAGGGTTCTTTGAACTTTGGATAGCCAGAAGTAGGTGTAGCACCATTGTATCGTCCGAAGAAGATACGGTTGCCATTTAAGCGTTCCACCATCCATTTTTGAACATCGTCGTTGTCAAGGGCATCGCGAAGACGTGTCATCTGATCTTCAACCAAAGCATTCATGGGATAGATGATCAAGGCTCTGACCGCTGCATCTCTTTGTTCATTCGGACGTTGCATTGCGCATGCGGCCAACCTTCCTGGAGTTCCTTTTGCTGCATCGGCAGGAAACTCAAAGATTTCTCTTTGTCTTAGTGCGTCACCATTATTGGCTTTCCACCACTCGTTTGTTGAATAGGTCGTAGGAGCCTTCCATTCTCTTTCTGCTTCAGCAACAATGTCTGCAAGCATAGGTAACAGGAATGATTCAGTTTTTCCAGAACCGGTGCCAGAGGTGATAATACAATTGTTGCCTTGCAAAGCATTTCTAAGCATATCTGCCTGATGCTGATAGATAGGATAATCTCCACTAACAAGACCATTAAGCATGAATTCTTGAAATATAGAGCGTGCTTCATCATTCATCCCAGGCATATCTTCGGGTCGTAGGGTCGAGATTCTCAATTTCTCGCCATTGGGAAGAATCTTATTGCAATACGATGGAAGTGGTTCAATCCACGGTTCGCGCGATGCAACCTCGTCAGTACGCAGCAATTCCTCACGTTCCGATTCTAAACTCTCGTAACGGGTTCCGAATGCCGTCTTAACATACAAGATGAAATTGTCCTTTATCTCTTTGTATGCGTATATTGGGTTTATAAGGTATTTAGCCATGATGGTTATTTATTTTTGACCAAGTTTTAATAATATGGTGTCCGGGCTGCTAGCACTTGCATAGGTGTACGGATTTACTCCTATACTATAAGTTCTGCTTCCAAATGTTGACTCAGGTGTCTTACCTGTCAATAGAGTAAGGGCTCTTGCATAGAGAAGCGGAAGCCTTATTTGTTGTGGAAGACTTAATTCTGCTGCATCAGAATTGTGCTGCACGACTTTGGCAGCAGCATAATGCATTCCCACAAAATGTCCCCAGTACTTGTCAACTTCCTGCATTCGGCCTTCTGTAATCATCACGGTTACTTCGTCTCTTGTGCCAGGGAAGAATGTTACAATGTCATTATCAGTATCGAATGTTTCCTTGTCAATCTCTTGATTTGAGATTGCTCTACCTGTTGCCAACTTGTTGGGATATATCTCTGCCATCTTGTTATAATTGATGGAACGGTAATTGCGCACCTCAAACAGATCGCGTTCTTCTGCATCAGTCTTTTGCCTCTCAATGTAATCTATTACAGATGGGAGTGTTTCGATCAAAGCATTTGCATAAATATTATCTTGGTATAATAGATTGCACCTGTCGGCTAATTCCTTGAACGAACTACGTTTTTCCGCATGGATGTAAATTGTCTGCGGCATGAGGGCATTTGCATCATCAATGAATTCAACCTGATATTCGTATTTCTGTTGTAGTTTAACTAATTCATTGACCAAAGCAATAGTACGACCGCCAGTCAAAAGACACTTATATCTCTTTTCTGTACATTTATGGATACAATGTTTTTACCATGCATACCTGGATTTATTTCTCTGTGGAACTCTGGCGTTAGCAGAATAAGTGTGGGGCGATTCGCTGCTATAGTTAATCCGTTGCTGGTATAAGCATAATTGATGTAACCAAGGCGGAAATAATCTGCAAGGGTGTTTTGCAATGCATATTTGTCCTTGTACTCCTTTTCGTTTTCTTCAGACAAATCTAACGCAAGACGATCCTTTATGGATTTCAACCATTCAAGTGTGATGACGTTCTTGCTGGTGTTGTAGGAGGCTGAGGTAAGAGCGTAGAGCATATAATCTCGCTCATTATATTTTGCTTGAGACAGTGTTTGCTGTGTCGCATTATTCATTTGCATGTTCAATGCACTCCAGTTGATTAGGTTCTTGCTGATAACTCTTTCTGGTAATTTAAGTCCATTGCTGAACGCATCGTCAGATACCTTGCCCCATTTATCTAACTTGATTTCCTTGAATGTAGTTGGAAGAACAAAGTCAGAGAACTTATAAGTATGTCCGTATGGAATTGGTGTTTCGTTGCAGTACAGCTGGAATTCTTTCTGAATTTGGAATATATTAGTAAAAACTTTTAGAACCCACACATTGCGGTCATGATCATAGGTCAGTTCGGATGAGCTTCTATGAGGATCATTTACTGAAACTGCATAGATCTTGTCATTGTAGATATCAACTCCGGTAATTTGGAATAGGGCAGGCATCAAGTTTGAGAGCAAAACCGTATCTGAGTTACCATCAGTTTTTACTTCAAGATTGTTGACAGACTTACACCTCACCTCTGATTTGAAAGTAAGATTATTGCGATGAGGAAGTTCTTCTATTGCGTGCTCAATCCTATACAGATTGTAATTGCCTTCAAATACACCTTCCATTACAGTCGTTGCTTCATTGCTCTGAAGCCAACTGTTAAATGATGATAGTGATCCGGTTCTTACAAGCACAAAGTAAAACTCACCCTTGATAAAGTTGTTGGTGGCAATATATTTGTTTCGATATAGTTTCAGTAAATAGTAATCCGTAACGACAAAACGTCCTCTAATGGATTTCATATTCTCTTCGTAGATGCCGAAACAACCTTGTTTGTTGGCCATTACCTTAGAGAGGAGGTATTCCTCTATAACAAAAGGTCGATTGGCATAGCCGTCACTCTTGATGTGAATCTCGGGAAGATGTTTGTTGCCTACTTCCGTAACAAAACGCATCTCTTCGAAGTCGTCAATGTCATTACAGAAGAGTTGAAGGGCAAACTTTGCATCGTTGGAATGTACATTATAATCCATCTGCAAATAGAGAGGATGGTAAGTATTGCCAGCCTCTTCCTTTACCCTTCCAGTTTTTCTGTCTTTCTCTTTAATCTTAGTAGTGCCATCCCAGTTATCATACTCATTTCTTAGAACGGATACAATATAATCCTTGAAATCTTTCTTTGTCAGTTGCTTGAATTTCGTTTGTGACAATCCTATGCTACTATAGTAGGTCTTGAAGGTAGACATCAGACGCTCATCTTCAATGTTGGCACTAGGCACAAGGCCTCCTTTATCAAACAAGATACGGAATTTCTGCAACTTTGAAGGTGAGAGTAAACTTTCTTTCATTAGGGAATTGACATATCTGGTAGCTCCATTCTCCGACACAGTAAGACTTGACTTGAACGGCAGGTCTTTTTCTGCAGCCCATAGATCTATGTAATTCCAAATATCATCCAATTTTATCGCTCCGAGGAAGTTGCCAACTCTTTTCTCCTTATTGATGAAGCGGTTTGTCTTCAGAAATGGCAGAAGATGACCATAGTAATTGTTGCCATGAAGTTCTAGATCATCATTCTCACATATTGGCATTATCAGTAAGGCTACGATAGCTAGCAAGTTCTTGTAATTTTTGAATGCGACAGCCTGCTCTTTTAATTTGACGATTTTATTTTGCAAATCATCAATATTTCTGTTACCTGTCTTAATATCTATCCAAAACTTACTTACAAAATCTGTTCGGATAAACTCGTCCGAAAACTCTGCTGCGAATCTGTCTTTGGCGATTTCAACATTCTCTTCCTTTACAAACTCAACAAGATCCTGCAAGGTGATGTGAAATATTACCTTGGATTCGCTTGTGTTTCTAAAATAATATTTGCAAATCAAATCATTCCAAGAATCGTAAGTCATACATTCAATCTCCTATGCATTAATTGATAAAATTAACACTTGGTGCTATTGCTAAAATCACACTGTTAACTTTTCCCATTCTTCTCTCCAATCATGCAGCTACAACTTGAACGGTAAAAATATCTGAAGGTTACTCTCCCGATCTTCATATTCAATGGCAGGAGAGGCTACATTGTCATAGCAATATTTAAACGAGGTAAAACATTCACCTTGTGTCTCATTTGCTATAAATTTTAAAATCTTATCCATCTGCCAATCTTAAATAATCGTGATTATTAATTAATCTCTAGGTAGAGATAACCCAATCTTTGCAAAATTAATGAAAATTTGCCAAATGGAGGTATAAAGAGGTGAGAAAATGTGCTTTACAGGTTATTAATTATAGTTTTAGTCATTACACATCTTGACTATTTCCCATATTTTTCGTAACTTTATAAGAAAAATCATGGGACTATTTGAGGAATATAAGAAACATCCTGATAAGGATATTAGAGAAAGGGCGAACAATTGGAGTGCTGCAATAGGCTTACAGAATGTAGATGGGCTTAGCGTGTCTGAATTTCTGATTCAACTTGCTCGACAACAGATTGAGGGCAAGATTACTATGGAGGAAGTTACCCAAAGACTCAATGAGCATTACAAGCATAGAAAACTTTATAGTTCAACTTATGAGATTGTCCCACCCAACTCAGAAATGATCAAAAGAATGAAAGAGGAAAACGAACTCAGACGCCCAAAGATGTATGAACAGGATTCAACCATTTGAAATTCTTGACTGTTGATGTAATAATTTCAGTTGAATATAAAATGTTGCCGACTGAACTCGTGAGCCACACTCACGAGTTGAATTATTCTACTTTTGCAAATTGTTATCGCATAATTTTGCCGAATAAGAAAAGTGTATTATATTTGCAGTTGCGAAACCACCGTTTCGGAAACAGATATTTCGGAACTAAAATAGAAGCGTATGAGATTTTTTGATAGAACAGAGGAGATTGCGTCTCTCAAAGAGATACTTGAACTCTCAAAGAGTAATGCTCAGTTTACGGTAGTGACAGGTCGTCGTCGTATCGGTAAGACATCGCTTGTTTGGAAGGCGTATGAGGATGAGCCTATACTCTATTTCTTTGTTGCACGCAAGGCTGAGAGCGATTTGTGTGCGGATTATATACAAGAGATTGAGAACAAGTTGGGTATCCCTACAATGGGCCGAGTAGAACGGTTCCCTGAGATTTTCGAGTATCTGATGAAACTATCTATCGAGCGACCAATAACACTGTTTATTGATGAGTTCCAAGAGTTTTTCAAGGTAAACAAGTCTGTGTATAGTGATATGCAACGCATTTGGGATATGTATCACACTAAGGCTCATATCAACCTTATCGTGTGTGGTTCTATCTTCTCGATGATGACTAAGATTTTCAAGGACAAGAAGGAGCCGCTATATAATCGCCAGACTCGTTTTATGTCAATTAAGCCATTTACACCTGCTGTCTTGAAGGAGATAATGGCAGAATATAATCCCAACTACACATCCGAGGACTTGTTGGCGTTATACTCGTTTACAGGTGGCGTGGCAAAGTATGTTCAGCTGCTCGTTGATGCAGGAGCGACAACCAAGACAAAGATGCTTAATCATATCATCAAGGCTGACTCAGTATTCTTGGGCGAGGGCAAGGCTATACTTATCGAGGAATTTGGCAAGGACTATGGTGTCTATTTCTCTATTCTTTCGGCTATCGCTCGTGGCAAGACATTACGCTCGGAGATTGAGCAGATTGTCGGCAGGGAGATTGGTGGCTATCTCACAAAATTAGAGAAGGAGTATGAGGTAATTACCAAGAACCAACCTATCTTTGAGAAGAGTTCTACAAAGAATGTTCGCTATACGATTGAGGACAACTTCTTCACCTTCTGGTTCCGTTTCATATACAAGTATAACTATATGCTTGAAATTGAGAACTACGATGCGGTAAAGACTATCATCAACCGCGACTACGAGACTTTCAGTGGCAAGATGCTCGAACGCTATTTCAAGCGTGTACTTATGGAGAGTAAAGCATACACTCGCATCGGCAGTTGGTGGGATCGTAAGGGCGAGAATGAAATTGATATTGTTGCTGAGAACGAATTGAACGACGAGGCAACATTCATCGAGGTAAAGAGAAAAGAGGATAACTTCGATGCTATTGCTCTTAATGAGAAAGTGGATTTATTTACTCGCGCCACAGGCAAGTTTAAGGATTACACTGTGTCGCAAAAAGGTTTGTCGATGACAGATATGTAGCGAATGTTATAGGGTGCGATATTCTAAAATCTACACAAAATTATGGCTCTGATTCCAGCATCGGTTTCAGAGCCGTTTTTGTACCTTTTGGGGGCGAAAAATGCGATTTTTTGCAAGTTTTTGTACCTCGGGTTTTGATATTCAAGAAATTACACATACTTTTACATTCCAAAATGGAGGTACAAGGCGAAAAGTGCGTTGAAAATCACTAACTTACACATTCTCAGATACTTGCCAACCTACTGGTTGTACCTTTTAGAGCGCTATGCTATTGATAATCAAAGATGTACACATACTGCATCGGTATTTATCATACCCGAAATGCTAAGTTAATATCTTAATTGCTATACAGTTTGCCCACATAGCTGAGGGCAGCTCTTTTTAAAGTTCATTTAGGACATGAATAAGTATTCATTTACCATATTTTCGCTATCTTTGAAGCACAAAGAAGACCATCGTTTAGTGAATTATAACTGATTAAGTGGTGATGAAAAACAAACTGTATGATCTGATAATTGTGTTTGGGTGTGGTGTGGGGCAGGTGCTGTTTCAAGCCAATGCGTTTTCGGGGTTGTTGATGCTCTTGGGGATATTTTTAGGAGGGTGGCAAATGCTGTTATTGGCGCTTGGAGGGAATATGGCAAGTATGCTAACTGCTTATCTGCTTGGTTTTAATCGGGATGAAATAAAAAAAGGATTGTATGGTTTCAATGGAACCTTGGTGGGCATAGCTGTCGGTGTGTTTATGACACTTACTCCTTTGACAATAGGGTTGATGGTGCTGGCTTCGTCGTTTTCAACGGGGATTGTATGGCTTTTTAAACGTCAGAATCTACTCCCTCTATTTACAGCTCCTTTTATTCTTTCTGTATGGTTGCTTTTAGGGGTTTGTCATTGTTGGATGCCGCAGTATCTGTTGCAGTCTGCATCTGTTGCTTTAACGGGGAATGAGGTCGATTATTTGCAGTCTTTGGGTGCGGGAATAGGTCAGGTGATGTTTCAGGGGAATAGTTTGAGTGGACTATGTTTCTTGGTTGCAATTCTTTTTCATTCTCGTATTGGGGCATTTTATGCGATAGTGGGGGCTTTGTTGCCGGTTCTTTTGTCTTTGCTTATTGGGGTTGATGCTCCAACGATAAATATGGGCTTGGTGGGGTATAATGGTGTACTGTGCGCAATGGCTTTAGGTGGTAAAAATCTTGCTTCGTTAGGTTGGGCGATAGGTGCTGTCGTTTTGTCTGTGTTGTTACAACTTGTTGGAATGGAGTGGGGGATACCTACCTTGACTGCTCCCTTTGTCATGTCTGTATGGATAATGATTGTGGTAAAGAAAATGCTTCATTTAAATTGATTGAAAATAAGGGTATATACTATGAATCGTTTTTTTTATATTTTTGTTATTTTATTTGTTTTAGTGGCTTGTAAAAGCAATAATAATGCCTTGGTTGGAGCCTATGGAAAGACTGTTGAGATTTCTCCAGAAGTAAGGGCTCTTTTTATTCAAGCGATGAAAAATGATGTGCGCTTTACTCCGGTGAAAGTGCGTACTCAAGTTGTGGCTGGTACTAATTATGAATTTATCTGTGTGGATGCAGATAAGAATCAGCACATAATTGTCATATTTAATCCGTTGCCTGGTAGGGGAGAGCCTAGAATCGTATCAATTGATGGAAAACCTTTTTAATGCAGAAGTAGGATAAAATATATTTGGTAAAGGGTGGCTTTGGTATTCCAAAAGAGTGTATTTTTGTGGAAATGGAAATTGTGTTAAAGCTATTCATATTGAGTATTGGGGCTAGTTTCGTGCAGCGGACGGCCGGTTTTGGATTTGGTATCTTCATTATGACGATGTTGCCTGCTATTCTCGGGTCGTATGGAGAGGCTACGACGCTTTCTGGTATTCTGGCTATGACAACTTCCTTTATCATTGTAGTGCAGAAGTGGCGATACATTGTTTGGGATAGGCTCTTGCCTATTTTGTTGACTTTTGTGGTCGTGTCGATTGGGGCGGTGTTTGTACTGAAGAGGATGGAGTATAGTATTTTGAATATTTTGTTGGGTATCACACTGATAGTGGTGAGTGTCTATTTTATATTTTTCAGTAAACGTATTAAAGTGAGGACGACTAAGCTAGTGCAGATTATTGCTGGGGGTGTCAGTGGACTGATGGGGGGATTTTTCGGAATGCAAGGACCGCCGGCAGTGCTTTATTTTGTTAATGCGGAGCAGGATAAGAATCATTATATTGCGATGACGCAGGCTTATTTTTTGTTTGGAAATTTGGTTATGACTTTTGCGCGTGCGTATAATGGATTTTTTACCTCGGCGGTTGCCACCGGGTATCTTTCCGGAATTGTTGGGGTGATTATCGGGAATGTTGTTGGGGCATATGTGTTTCGGCATATATCTATTGTGTTACTTCGGTATGTGATCTATATTTATATTGGAATAACAGGAATGCTTTTTCTGTTGGGTGTTTAACTGGAATGGAGTTTATATGAAATGATGGATCGGTTTAGTATGATAATAGAGCGGCAGGAGCAAGTGGAGAATCTGATTCGTGAATGGGGTTTTTTACCTTTTTTCAAGAATAATATCAGAGGATTTTCCATTGAGGAAATGACTCCTCCTGATTTGCTTTTCGGAGATGATTTTAGACAAGGACCATGGGGATGGAAGGGGACAATTATTGCAAAGTGGGAGGCTGCTTACGGAAAATTTTTCAAGGGAAAGGCTGGGTATGTCAGTATGGAGTGGTTGCCTGATTTTATGAATTGGAGACGGTCATTAGTACTTCTGGAGGAACTGCCTCAAGAGGCATTGCATATATATCATGTGTTGGTGGAAAATGAGTCGATGTTATCGAAACAGTTGAAAGTGGCAAGTGGTTTTACATTGAGTCGTAAGCGGACAGTATTTAATCCTTCTAATCCACTGAATCCTGTTGAAAATAAGCATAACGGAATGGCTTTTGATGCCTTGATTGCCCAGTTGCAAGTGGGAACATATGTGTGTATTGCAGATTTTGAATATTTGATTTCGAAAAAAGGTGAGCCTTATGGTTGGGGGGTAGCCCGATATTGTACACCAGAGGCTATGTATCCGCATCTGTTTCCGGTGGAGGAGCAAGTAGAGGGCCGTACTCCCCGGCAGTCAATGTTGCGTATACTTGATCACTTGTGCTGTATGTTTCCAGATGTAGAGTCGTCGAAGTTTGAGAGATTGCTTTGTAGTATCTAATAAAAAAAGCTCGGTTTTTAACCGAGCTTTTTCATGGAATGGATATAGATTAGATTTCAATTTCAATCATAGGAGCGTCTGCTGCTACATTGGAACCTTCTTTTACCAATAGACGTTTAACTGTTCCGGTGTAATCAGAAGCGATGCTGTTTTCCATTTTCATGGCTTCCAGTACGACTACGGTTTGTCCTTTGGTTACTTTGTCGCCTGGTTTTACAGCAAAACGTAGTACGTTGCCCGGCATGGGCGCTTTGACGGTTTTGCCGGTAATTGGGGCATTTGTCAAATCGTCTGCAGCTGTCTGTGTGTTAGCTTGGGGAGCTTCTGCTTTGTGTTGAGCTGCATAGGCTTCTGTTTTTTGTTTGGTTAAGAAGTTTTTAGCTACCTGTGGGAATAACTCGAGCAATAGTACTTCTTTTTCAGTTGCTGCCAATTTCACACCGCCTGCTTCCGGTAATTCTGGGTTAGGCTGCATTTGGTTTTTGCTGGTATCATATGGAATTTCCTCGCGGGTTCCTGCTATTTTGAAACGGAATTCAGGATCTACCGGCACAGGAGTTTTTCCGTATTCACCTTTCACTAAGTTGACAAATTGGTTGGATACGTTGCTGTACATTGGTTTGCCTGCCTTGATGTCCATTGCACAGTTTACTGCTTGTGCTCCTACAATCTGGCTGGTTGGAGTTACCAATGGAGGCAGACCGGCAGCCAGACGTACTGTAGGTATTAATTCCATTGATTTTTCCAGGATATCCATAGAGTTTAATTGTTTCAGCTGTGCAACCATGTTGCTGTACATGCCGCCTGGCACTTCGGCTTTCTTCACCAGTTCGTTTGGTTTCGGGAAGTTGAAGTATGCTTCGATGGCGTGACAAGCTGCCAGAAGTGCTTCTTCGTTGTTGGCCTTGGCTGCTGCAATGGCATTGTCAAATTCTTTGTCAATATTGGCAGGCAGTGTGTCCGTCAGAGGATTGAAAGGATTTGGGAATTGCTTGCTGGCATCAAATGCTTCCAATTCTTTGCGGATGCCAAACAATTCTTTGTTGATTTTTGCAACTGCTTCCATGTTGACATCCAGTTCAATGCCTAATTTTTTGCAGAAAATATAAATTAATTCGATAGCCGGTGCTCCGGTACCGCCTGCAAAGTTCCAGATATTGGTATCAACGATGTCAACGCCCTTGATGATGGCCATAAGTACCGCACCTAATCCATAACCGGGAGTACAGTGGGTATGGAAGTCTACCGGAATGGAAAGATTTTGCTTGAATAAAGGAATTAATTCTGCAATTCGTGCCGGTGAAATCAAACCACTCATGTCTTTGATTGTAACCATATCGGCTCCTAATGCTGCCATTTGTTTGGCTTTATCTAAAAAGTAGGCGTTGGTAAATACAGGTTTCGGATTCTTTTTACCTTTTAGTTTATCCATAAGACTCAGCTTTGGATATTTCGGGTCAATGGTATAACAAACGGCACAATCAGCCATTCCGCCATATTTTTTTACATATTTGATAGTCGATTTTACGTTGTTGACATCATTCAATGCGTCAAAAATACGCATGATTCCCAAGCCTGATTCGATGGAGTTGCGGCAAAAACCTTCGATGATTTCATCTGTATAAGGTGCATATCCAAATAGGTTACGTCCTCTGGATAAGGCAGTAAGCTTGGAAACATTGCCAACGGAGGCTTTGATTTTTTCTAAACGGTCCCAAGGATTTTCATTTAGGTAACGCATCACAGAATCGGGCACTGCACCACCCCAAACTTCCATTGCATAGAAGTTTGCATCTTTATAAAATGGTAATACTCTGTCTACTTGTTTTTGAGTCATACGGGTCGCGAAGGATGATTGCTGTCCGTCTCTCAGGGTGAGATCTCTGATTAATAGTTTCTGTGCCATAGTTTAGTAATTTTGTGTTTTTACTTTTCACAAACATAGAAAACAAAAATGACAACTACTAATAAATTGGGGAGAAATTATGGAAAAAAATCACTATTTATTTCAACCACTTTGTGTATTTCTTCTAAATAGGAATCTAAAATTAAGATTTAGGACTTTTTCTTTTATTTATAACGTTTGTTTCGCTATGTTTGTCTCCCAAATGTAAAAAATTGATTGATAACATAATGGAAAGAATTGCAGTATTCCCCGGATCTTTTGATCCTTTTACAGTCGGTCACGAAGAGATTGTGCGCCGGGCATTGAAATTGTTTGATAAAATCATTATTGCTGTCGGCATTAATCCCGGGAAAAGGGAATTCCTTTCTACAGAAAGCCGAATTAAGTTGATACAAAAGGCTTTCGAGGATACTGACCGGGTGAGTGTGGAGCCTTATTCCGGTTTGACGGTTGATTTTTGTCAACAGGTAAATTCACATATAATTATCAGGGGATTGCGTACGGCTGCTGATTTTGAGTATGAGCGGGCTATTGGACAGGCTAATAGGGCGATGGATGGTGATATCGAAACGGTGTTTATTTTGACATCTACTGTACATACTTTTGTGAGCTCTACGATTGTACGCAATATTTATATGAATGGAGGAGATGTCACAAAGTTTTTGCCGGAACGTTTGACCACAGAAGATCTTCGCCATTGTGAGGAGTTGTAGTAATTCAGGTCGATATGCGGAAAAATAGATTATTAATTGGAATCGGAGTCGTATTGCTATTATTGGCGGTGGTTTATAGCTGTTTGCCTTTTTATATGCGACAAGCTTTGATATATTGGTTCCCAGATATTTCGGATACATATATTTTTGCCTCCAATAGAGTGGAAAAAGCTGATTCCTGTTGGGATTTCCCGGCATCTACGCATTTTAATACCTATGAAATGACAAAAGAGGAGAGTGATTTCATGGATGAGATGCAGACGGTTTCTTTTTTGGTAATCCAGAGTGATAGTATATTATATGAGGAGTATCGGGACGGATGGACACCGGAGACTTTATCGAATATTTTTTCAGCAACGAAAAGTATTGTAGGCTTGTTGGTGGGTATTGCGCATCAAGAAGGATATATTGAGAGTTTAGACGATAAGGTGGGTAAATATCTGCCCGAGTTTAATGAAGGAGACAAGTCTAAAATAACGGTGAGAAATCTGCTTACAATGAGTTCCGGTCTGAATTGGGATGAGGCATATACAGCTCTGATTTCCAAAACGACAGAAGCTTATTACGGAAATAATATACGTGATTTGGTGATGAATCTTGAGCCAGTAGAAGAGCCGGGTGTGCGCTATTCTTATAAAAGTGGTGATACGCAGCTGCTCTCTTTTGTATTGGAGGCGGCAATTCCGGTTACAATCAGTGAATATGCGGAGGAGAAATTATGGAAACCTATTCAGACCGGTAATGATGCTTTGTGGAATCTCGACCGGGAGGGTGGAGATGAGAAGACTTATTGCTGTTTTAATACAACGGCTCGTGATTTGGCTCATTTGGGGCGTTTGGTTTTGCATCATGGCAATTGGAACGGCAGGCAAGTGATTGCAGAGGAGTATGTGCAGGAAGCCATTTCTCCGGCATCTTATTTAGAGAACGAATTCGGTGACGGACCATTGGATTATTACGGCTTTCAGATTTGGGTAGTTCATTATAAAGGTCTCACTTTCCCTGCATTCCGAGGGTTGGGAGGGCAATATCTTTTTATGATTCCGCAGAAGAATGCCATTGTGGTTCGTTTGGGACATAAGCGTAGCGATGTGTACGACCGGGAAAAGACGATGGATCTCGATCAGTATTTGGATATTGCTTTTAAAATATTGCAATAGAAATCACAGGGATTTACCTAGAGTAGACTTTCCCTGTGATGTTACGTAAATTATATCTTGATTCCATTGCTTCGCCGTATGCTCCGCAAGAGTGTATGACGATGATATCTCCGCGGCGTGTGGCATTGAGGGAGAGGTCTTTCCCGAAGCAATCTGCGGATTCACATACGGGTCCCACGACATCATATTTTTCTTCTGTAAGGTGAGAACTGATGTTTTCTATTTTGTGAAATGCCTGGTAAAGTGCTGGTCGGAGCAGATTGTTCATACCTGCATCCAGAATAATGAATTTGCGGTTTTTACCTTCCTTGACATATAGTACTTTGGATATTAGGCTGCCGCATTGGGCAATGATGGACCGTCCTAATTCAAAATGTATCTCTTGATGAGGCATGGGTTCAAAAAATTGTGCGAAAGTATTGAAATAGGCCTCAAAATCTGCTATGTTGTTTTTTTCGGGATTGTCATAATCAATGCCAAGCCCGCCGCCGAAATTGATGTACGGAAGGAGTAGACCATGTTCTTTCATTTGTTGCTGTATCTCATTGGCACGGAGACACAGTCCTCTGAAGACTGTCATGTCGGTAATTTGTGAACCGATGTGGTAATGTAACCCTATCAACCGGATGTTGGGCATTTGTAAAACGGCTGTCATAACACGCTTGAGGTCGCATAAGTAAATTCCGAATTTGTTTTCCTCAATACCGGTAGTGATATAGTGATGGGTATGGGCTTCTACGTTGGGATTGATTCGTAGCGCAATTTGTGCTGTTTTTTTCATACGGCCTGCTATTTCGTTAATTACCTCTATTTCAGGCAGAGATTCGCAGTTGAAGCAGAAAATATCGCTTTGGAGTGCCAATTCTATTTCATGGTCACTCTTGCCAACGCCGGCATAGACGATGGAGTTGGCTTTGAACCCGCATTCCAGGGCACGACTGATTTCGTTGCCGCTAACGCAATCGGCTCCCAAACCTTTATTACTGATATATCTGATTAACACTGGATTGGCATTTGCTTTGATGGCATAGTGGATGTGGTATCCATGTTTGGATGCAGCCTTTAATGCAGCATCCAGGGTGTTTTCTAACAGCGTGATATCATAATAATAGTAGGGGGTTGGCATACCCTCTGGTAATTGTATTTGCTCCATGGTCGTCTCTTTTTGTGTTACTGTAATAATTTTCGGCTCAGGTCAATCATTGCTTTTTTCTTGTCTTCTTCTTTTACGAGTACGGATATGTTGTGTTCGCTGCCGCCATAAGATATCATCCGTAATGGAACTTCAGCCAAGGCGGTCAGTACTTGCGCTCCGAGTCCGCTTTTCCCTGCTGAACAGTCCCCGACAATGCAGATGATAGCCATGTTGCGGTCGACTTCAATGGTACCGTATTTTTCCAGGTCTTTCAGAATGTTGTCGAGTTGTTCGGTGCAGTCGATGGTTAAGGAAATAGCCACTTCTGAAGTTGCAATCATGTCTATGGGTGTTTTCCAGGCTTCGAACACTTCAAACACTTTGCGGATGAAGCCATATGCCAATAGCATGTTGGTCGATTTTATTTTAATAGCAGTGATGCCGCTTTTGGCAGCAACGGCTTTGATGTTGCCTTTTGTGTTTTCGGCTGTTATCAATGTACCTTCGTCTTGAGGATTCAGCGTGTTTTTTAGACGTACCGGGATATTCTCTTTTTTTGCTGGTTGTACACTGGAAGGATGCAGGATTTTGGCTCCAAAATAAGCTAGTTCGGCAGCTTCGTCGAATGAAAGTTGCCGAATGGCTTTCGTATTATCAACAATGCGCGGGTCGTTGTTGTGAAATCCGTCAATGTCTGTCCATATCTGTATTTCGTCTGCGTGAATGGCAGCTCCGATTAATGCGGCGGAGTAGTCGCTGCCGCCTCGTTTCAGGTTGTCGATTTCACCGTATGCATTGCGGCAGATAAAACCTTGGGTGATGATGAGGTTTTCGATTCCCGGTTGTGCGAGTTCACGTTGCAGGTTTTGGCGTATATAGAAGTAGTCCGGTTCGCAGTCTTTGTCAATACGCATGTATTCCAAGGCTGAAAGCAGGGTATTGGGTATGTTACATTCTTCTAGGTAATAGTGTAGCAATGTTGTTGACATGATTTCTCCTTGTGCCAATACGGCTTTTTCCTGTAGCGGATAGAAATCCTTGTTTACAAACGAACGCAAGTAAGTAAAGATGGTTTGTATGAATTCTTTACTTTTGTGGATGTATTTTTCTGTAGAAAAAAGTTCGGTGATGACAATATAGTAGTTGACTTCCAGATTTTGGATAATCTCCAGGGCTTTCTTTTTTTCGTTGCAATAGAGACAATCGGCAATCTCTACCAGAGTATTGGTGGTACCGGACATGGCCGATAATACAACTATTTTGGGTTCGTTGTCAGTAATCAGTTTAGCAACTCCCTGAATTCTTTCTGCACTGCCGACGGAGGTACCGCCGAATTTTAAAACTTTCATGCTTTATCTATCTTTATATTTGTCTTTCGTAGTGCAAAAGTGCTATATAGGATTGGATAAAGCAAGAAAGTGTTATATTCTTAACAACGTGATTATTTTTTGTAGAAACAAGCAGCTACCCATTGTTTCTCTTCATGATAGCTTTTGTATTCAAGTCCCAGAGATTCAGCTTTTTCTCGGATCATAGGAAGATCGTGTTCATAAAATCCGCTCATAATCAATAATCCTTCTGGTTGAAGTCGGGCATTGTAATGTTCCATGTCATTCAGCAGAATGTTACGATTGATATTGGCAAGGATTATATCGAATGGTTTTTCTGCAGCCAGCAGCGAAGCATCGCCAATTTTGATGGTAATATTGTTGATGTGGTTGTTTTGCAGATTCTCCATGGCATTGTTGTAGGCCCATTCGTCAATGTCGATACCGGTTACTTCGCAGGCGCCTACTTTAGATGCCATGATTGACAGGATACCGGTGCCGCATCCCATATCTAAAACGCGTTTGCCTTTGATATTGGATGCTTGTTCCAATATTGTTCGCAGCATCAAGGCCGTTGTGGCATGATGGCCGGTGCCGAAACTCATTTTGGGTTCGATGATGATTTCATATTCGATACCGGGAATCGGTTCGTGAAAACCGGCACGTACCTGAATCCGGTTGTCAACAACGATGGGGGTAAAGTTTTCTTCCCAAACTTTATTCCAGTCTTGATCTTCAATTTCCTGAACGGTCGTTTTGATGCTGTAAATCTCTGAAAAATATTGCAGTATTTCCAGATTCTGAATGGCTTCTGCATTATATGAAGCTTTGTCTGTGTAAGCGGTAAAACCATCGTCTGTGTATGAAAATCCGTCATATCCGATATTGCTTAATTCAGCAATCAGGGCATCTGCAACAGGTTCTTCATACGGTTCTATCGTAAATTTGATTTCTGTGTATGTCATGGTTTTCTTTTATTGATTATTTGTATTGATATCTTTGATTTGCATGCGGATTCTCCACTCTTTGGGATAATAGTTGTTAAGACGGTTGCCCAGGTTTTTACACCAACCCAACCCGATTCCTTGATAGGATATGAGAATCCAATTGCCGGATAGTCCGGACGGAAGCGGTATATCTTCTTTTTTCAGAAATGTCAAGGCTGTCTGATAATCTGTTTCATAAATAGAACATGCCTGTCGGTTGAGGCCTTGCCATAGAGCTGAAGCCGGCAGAAGCTTTATTTTTTTATTGTTGATTTCTGCCAGTTCACAGCATTTGTATATGATTCGTAGTTCTCGTTCAAGTTGTTGGATGAATTCGGCATGTCCGGATGGAACAATACCCCATATATTCTCGTCCTGCCAAGCTGTATAGTCGTCCGGTTTTTGGATATAGTGTCGCAGTTCGGGCGGTAGCGGAGAGGGTTTGCTGTTTTTGGTCTTTTTATTTTTTTTGAATGTATATTCCTTGCCGTTTGTTTTGCGGACAGCTCCGATGAAAAAACCTTCGCCTATGGTTTTGTGTGGATAGAAATGGTATCCGTATACCTGAGAGTCTGCCGGTGTAATGCCGTCGAATGTGTGACGAATTTCGATACTTTCCGCTTCGTAAGTGGCGAGCAGCCATTCCAGTATCTTTTCGTTTTCTTGCCGGTTGTATGTGCAGGTGCTATAAATCAGAATACCGTTGGGGCTCAGACAGTCCCAGATGTCAGCCAGAATTCTCTGTTGGCGTTCGCTGCATAAGCGGACATTGTTTTCACTCCATTCTTCGATGGCTTCGGCATCTTTGCGGAACATCCCTTCTCCCGAGCAGGGGGCATCTACCAGGATAATGTCGAAAGCTCCTGCTAATTGTTTGAAATCAGCCGGATCGTTGTTGGTAACAACGATATTATCCTGTCCCCATTTGATGATATTTTCTTTTAAGATTGCCGCACGGGTCCGGATTACTTCATTGGAAACCAGTAGGCTACCCGGTGGTAACGTGGCTGCTGCCAGGGTGGATTTGCCTCCGGGTGCTGCACATAAGTCTAGCATTCTGACGGGCGAAGAGGAAAGCTCTTGCTCTAATACGTATTTTAAAAACATAGAAGAGGCTTCCTGTACGTAATAGGCTCCACCATGCAGGAGTGGGTCAAGTGTGAATAAGGGACGTTCGGATAAGTAATGTCCCTCCGGACACCATTCCACGGGTTTTGCACAGTGGGTGATGATTCCGGATTGTTCCATTGAGGATATTTTCCCCGGATTCAAGCGTATACTGGTGGGGGATGGGCTTTGCAAGGCTGTTATAAAAGCTGCTGCTTCATCCTTGAATTCTTTTTTTATTCTTTCTTCGAATGCGACAGGTAAAGTGCTCATGTTTTCGTTATCTTTGCAGTACAAAGATAGATATTTAGAGTTATTACTAAGAATAAAGTATGAAAATCAGTGAAAATTATAGCCTGAAGCCATATAATACTTTCAACATTGATGTCTGTTGCAAATATTTTGTTGAGGCGGATGATGAGAAGGAATTATTGGATTTTGTGGCAGCATATGAATGGAATCCTTTTGAGATATTGATATTGGGGGGAGGAAGTGATTTCCTGTTTACTGAGGATTTTGATGGTACGGTTTTTTATCCGGCGATGAAAGGAATGGTTGTGACAGAAGAAGATGATGAGTGGGTAAACGTCCGGGTCGGTGCAGGAGTTGTATGGGATGATTTTGTTGCTTGGGCTGTCGGACAGGGATATGGAGGCGTGGAGAATCTTTCGCTGATTCCGGGACATGTCGGTGCTGCTCCGGTACAGAATGTCGGAGCCTACGGCATGGAGGCTGGAGAGGTAATTGTATCGGTTGAAGCGATTGATTTGGAAAAGGCACAATGTGTGACGATTACTGCAGCAGAGTGTCGTTTTGCTTATCGTGACAGTATATTTAAACAGGAGTGGAAAAATCGTTTTATTATAACTTACGTGACTTTTCGTTTGGCTAAACATCCTCAATTCCGTTTGGATTATGGTAACGTAAAAGAGGAATTGGAAAAGATGGGTGGAGAGGTTTCTTTACAGACGATTCGGCAGGCGATTATTCACATCCGCCATGCGAAATTACCTGACGTAAATGACTTGCCTAATGCCGGTAGTTTTTTCAAAAATCCGATGGTTAGCCGTGCTTTTGCAGAAAAGTTGGCAGAACAATATCCCGGAATGCCGATTTATCCGGTGGATGAAGATTGTTACAAATTGGCTGCCGGTTGGCTGATTGAGCAGTGTGGTTGGAAAGGCAAGACATTGGGACGTGCCGGAGTCTATGAAAAGCAGGCTCTTGTGCTTGTCAATCATGGTGATGCAACCGGATTGGAAATTTCACATCTTGCTAATGAAATCAAGAAAAGCGTATTTGTGAAATTCGGTGTCATGATAGAACCGGAAGTCTATGTGTTATAGAAAGTTTTAAATAAATATATAAATGGTATGCAAGTAACGAAACATATTGAGAAGGTGAAAATCTTCACGCATTATACCAATTATAAAGGACGATTGTTTGTCAAGACGTTGTGTGATTTGTTTAATGATGTTGCAGAGGTCCAGACCAAATATTATGGTGTGGATGTTGACACGCTAAATGCGGCCGGAGCTACCTGGATGCTTCATCGTCTGCATATTCGTTTGAATAAAATGCCGAGTGAAAACGAGGAGGTGTTTATTGAGACTTGGCCTTCAGGTATTGAGCGTCTTTTTGCCACCCGCGATTACCGTATGGTGCGTGAGGATGGCGAAGAGTTGGTACGTGCCACTTCCGAATGGATGTATATCGATCTGAACCGCCGCCGTCCATTGCGTCAGCCGGAAAAGGTGGTGGCTATCAGTACCGGGCATCAGATTCCTCATCTGGAAATCGAATCTATTCTGAATGAGAAGGAGTTTGCGATGGTTCCCCAAGGAGGACGCCATTTTGATGCTACCTTTGATAATATCGATTTTAACGGTCATGTGACGCAAGCATCCTATATGCGCTGGCTGACAAATTCTTTGCCGTTTGATTTTTTAAAGACATATGTGTTGACAGATGTTGAAGTGATTTATGCACACGAAATTATGCCGGATAGCAGCATCTACTCATCTTATCAGATTGTTGAGGAAAACGGCCAGATTGTTGTCTTTCACCAGGTGCAGGATGAGGCAGGAACGCTGACTCATTGTATTGCTAAATCTGTTTGGGAAAAGAAATAATCAGCCATGGGACATTCAGCTTGTATTTTGGATAATTTCTATATCCGTGAGGCAACTTTGGAAGATGCCGGTATTATTTGGCAGACGATATATGATAACCGTGATTATTTTATGACCTGGTTGCCTTTTGTGGAGCATTTACAGGATGTCTCTATGGAGGAAGAGTTTTTGCAATCAGTATTGTCAGAGCCTTATGAATCCCGGAATATAGTGTTTGTTATCGGTGAGGGGAATGAGTTAAGAGGATTAGTAGGGTTTGTAAAGACAGATTTGACTAATCATCGTACAGAAATAGGTTATTGGTTGATTCCTGAAAGTCAGGGAAAAGGTGTGATGACAGAGTGTGTCCGGCATTTATGTCGTTGGGCTGTTGAGGTTCGTGGTATGAACCGTATTCAAATTACCTGTGCGGTTGATAACCAACCGAGTAATGCCATCCCTTTGCGCTTGGGCTTTACGCTTGAAGGCGTTGAACGGGACGGACAATTACTTGCTTCCGGTCAGTATACGGATATAAATATATACAGTATTTTAAAACATGAGGTTGAAGACTGGTTTTAATCAGTACTTCAACCATTTATATAATTCTTTCCAAGTTACTTTCTTGCCATACATCAGGATTCCGACCCGGTAGATGCGTCCGGAAAGCCAGGTGAAGAATATAAATGATGCTACCAGTAAAGCCATCGAAGTTACAATTTCCCAAGCAGGTACTCCAAACGGGATTCGAACCAGCATGACAATCGGTGAGGTGAAGGGAATCAGTGAACTCCAGAATACAAGGGGGGATTCCGGACTTTTCATGGCGGTGAAGCCAATGTATAATCCCACAACCAGGATGATTGAGAGCGGTGTCAGGAATTGCTGGGAGTCTGTCTCGTTGTCAACAGCTGCTCCGATTGCTGCAAATAATGAAGCATACAGAAGGTATCCGCCTATGAAATAGAACAAGAATGCACTCAAAAAACTGATGATAAACATCGGGTCGATGGTCTGTGCCACTTTTTGAATGATTTGCAGTTGCTCCGGATTCAGTTGTGCGGCACCTGTCATGGCAGACATGTCTGTTATCATAGGACCGGCTTGGCGCAAAGCATCTAAATCGATATTCGGCAAGAACATCGCCTGCATGGCAATGATCAATACGATGCCGAACACTACCCAAATCAGGAATTGAACCAATCCGACAGCTGCTACTCCAATGATTTTACCCAGCAGAAATTGGAATGGTTTTACAGAAGATACCAATACTTCGATGATGCGGTTTGTCTTTTCTTCGATGACTCCCTTCATTACCTGTGATGCATACATAAAGATAAAGAAATAGATTATCATGCCGGCAATCAGTCCGATTGCCGAGGCTATTTCTGAAGAACTCTCTTTTGCTTCGCCTGTTTCTGCCGAAACTTTTAGTGTGCGCACCAGAGTAGGTGTCTTTACTGCTGCCAGCTTCTGTTCCAAATCCGGAATGTTGGCTTCGGCAATGACAGCATTCCGTTTGATACGTTCTATCTTTTCTTTCAATTGTGATGCGATTTCATTTTTTAATTCCATCGGCACTTGTGAGTAGGATAAGATAGGGATATCCGGGTTTTCAATAACATCTTCCGGCACTTCAATAAGTGCATAAAAGTTGTTGGCCTTCAGAAAATCCTGAACCGTGCTTTCGGTGATGTCTGTTGCAACATATTCAAAAGTGGTATTGTTGATTTGCTGGAAAGGCGTTTCTATATCAGAATGATTGACAACGGCAATCCTTCTTTCCTGTGTGTCGTCCTTGAGAAGCATCCACATTAAAAAGGCATAAAAGCCAGCCATGAGGATAGGTACAATCAAGGTCAGTATCAGAAAACTTTTTTTTCTGACTCTTGTCGTAAATTCGCGTCCTATAATGATTAATGTCTTGTTCATATATTATTGCATCTCTTTTACCAGTTTGATAAAAATGTCATTCATACCCGGAATGATTTTCTGATAGGAAATGATATCCGTCTTGTCCAGTAGTCTTCGCAACAAGGTGTTGGTCGGACATACCTCCAGACGTTGCAGGATGATTTCATGTTGTCCGTCTTCAATCTTTTCTGACAGCACTTCGTATTCATCTCCGATCGCTTCCTGCGGATTGAATTCCGGCTGATATTTGCAGATTAACTGATAAGTGTTGTTTGCGTATTTGTTTCGGATTTGGTTGATAGGGCCTTCGATAATCTTCTTGGATTTATTAATCAGCGCAATGTGGCTACAGATTTCTTCGACTGAGGCCATGTTGTGTGTTGAAAAGATGATTGTCGTTCCTTTTTTACGTAATTCCAGTATTTCGCGTTTGAGCAATTCCACGTTAATAGGGTCAAAACCGCTGAACGGTTCGTCAAATATCAGCATTTCCGGCTCGTGCAGTACGGTTGTGATAAATTGAACTTTTTGGGCCATACCCTTGGAAAGTTCTTCAACCTTTCGATCCCACCATTCTTCAATGCCGAATTTTTCAAACCAGGCTTTCAGTTGTTGTACGGCATCGTGTTTGGATACGCCTTTCAAGCGTGCCAGATATACAGCCTGTTCACCAACCTTCATCTTTTTATACAATCCTCTCTCTTCCGGCAGGTATCCGATTCGATTCGTATCTGCCGGTTCCAGTTTGCGGCCTTTGAAAAACAACTCTCCGGAATCCGGTCCGGTGATTTGATTGATGATTCTGATAAGTGAAGTCTTGCCTGCTCCGTTAGGACCCAACAGTCCGTAGATGGCTCCTTCCGGTATGTCTATCGACACATCGTCCAAGGCCCGGTGGCTTGCATAATTTTTGATGATATGTTGGGCTACAAAAAAATTCATAAGGTAAAAATGTAAAAATGAGGTGGCTATTTCTAACCACCTCTTTTATCTGTTTTCAAACAGTTTATTTTTCTTCCATCTCAATCATCAATGCGCCTTTGGGCAGTTTATCGCCTTTCTGTACATTGATTTTCTTGATTTTTCCGTCAAAAGGAGCAGTCAGTTTGTTGTTCATTTTCATTGCCTGAAGTATCAGCAATGTATCGCCTTCATTCACTTCTTGTCCTTCTTTCACTTCAATTTCCATGATAGTGCCCGGAATGTGTGAAACCAACAGGTAGGGATTTGGCTCTTCCCATTTTTGCCTGTTTCTCCATTTGTCTGTCAGGCGTGTCTGATATTCTACGCCGTTCAGCATGAATTTTTCTAATTTCTCTGTCATTCTTTTACGGTTTACTAAGTTTTAAAAGCTATAAAGTCAATAAAGTCTTCCGACTTTACAAACATGACAGACTGTTAGAACGGAGGGATACCGTGTTTCTTGGTCGGAGTCATCACGGTCTTGTTACCTGACACCTCGATAGAGTGTTTCAACAACATGCGTGTTTCAGCCGGCTCAATGACAGAGTCGATATATCCTTTGGATGCTGCCACATACGGGTTTGCAAATTTTTCGCGGTATTCTGCCACTTTCTGTTTGCGCATTTCTTCCGGATTCTCAGCTTCTTTGATATCCTTGCGGAAGATGATGTTTGCTGCTCCTTCCGGTCCCATAACTGCGATTTCTGCAGTAGGCCATGCAAACATGAAGTCTGCTTTCAGGTGGCGTGAGTTCATGGCGATATAACCACCGCCGTAAGCTTTACGCAAGATAACGGTAATCTTAGGTACAGTAGCTTCGCTATATGCATACAATACTTTTGCTCCGTGGCGGATAACTCCCATGTGTTCCTGTTCAACACCCGGCAAATAACCCGGCATATCCTCAAAGGTAACCAATGGAATATTGAATGCGTCGCAGAAACGGATGAAACGACCTGCTTTATCAGCTGAGTCGCAGTCCAATACACCTGCCAATACTAGCGGCTGGTTAGCTACGAAACCAATAGTCTCTCCATCGATACGTCCGAATCCGACAACGATATTCGGAGCAAAGTTTTCCTGTACTTCAAAGAAGTCTGAATCGTCGGCAACCGCTTTGATGATGTCGCGTACATCATAAGGCTGAGTCGGGTCGGCCGGCAGAATCTTTTCGATATTGTACTCTGCTTTCGGTGATTTTGCAGGGAATGCTTTTGCTTTGCGCTGATTGTTCCAAGGAATGAATGTCAACAATTTTTTGATTTGCTCGAAACATTCCTGTTCTGTAGAAGCAAAGAAATGAGCGTTACCGCTTACACATGCGTGTACACGTGCTCCACCGAGTTCTTCTGTACTGACTTCTTCGCCCAATACGGTTTTTACAACTTCCGGACCGGTGATGAACATTTTTGAAATATTGTCAACCACAAAGATAAAGTCAGTCAATGCCGGTGAGTAAACTGCACCTCCGGCACACGGACCCAGAATAACAGAAAGCTGCGGGATAACACCGGAAGCCTGAGTGTTACGGAAGAAAATTTCTCCATAACCGGCCAATGCGTCAACACCTTCCTGAATACGTGCACCGCCTGAGTCGTTGATACCGATCAGCGGCATGCGCATTTTGATGGCATGGTCCATGATTTTGGTGATCTTACGTGCGTGCATCAGTCCCAAAGAACCGCCAGCCACAGTAAAGTCCTGTGCATAAATAGCAACAGGTTCTCCGTATACAGTTCCGGTGCCGATAACAACGCCGTCTCCGTGGAGAACCTTTTTATCCATATCAAAATCTTTTGATTGATGTTCTACGAATATGTCATACTCGTGAAATGAACCTTTGTCTAGAATTCCTTCAATTCTCTCGCGTGCAGTGAGCTTACCCATTGCAGCTTGCTTTTTAATAGCGTCCTCGCCACCACCCTGAAGTACAATCTCTTTCCTCTTTCTT
>CAJJNP010000012.1 GCA_905193145.1 uncultured Odoribacter sp.
TGTACCAGTGCGTTTTACAGGAAACAGTAATGATTATCGCGATATTTATCTGACAGAATTTCATATCTCATTTTTAGTGAATGAAGAAATGCTGAATAAGAGCGAAGCGGATAAAATTGCTTTATCCCGGGAATGGAATTATAAATTTTTGGCAGAATATATGGCAAAATATAAAGGGTGGAAGGTGGATGAAGATTTTTACCTTTATTCAACGGATGATGAATATTATAAGAATTTTAGCTATGAAACCAGTGAAGAATGGACGGAAGATAATTTTTGGGAGTTGGGGTATGCCAGTGGACAAGTTTATGAAAAGTACGGACAGAAGCCGGATGGTTCTTGGGGAATGGTGAAAGTAGGTTATCAGTTTGCAGCTTCAAGAGCTGGATATTTGGAAGACTATATTGAATTTTTGTATAGCAGTTCAGAGGAAACCATTGCCAAAGCCTGCAAACATGAGAAGTTCAAAAAGGCATACGATGTATTGGTTACAGCTTTGAATGGGATAGGCATTGATTATAGGAATATAGGATATGAAGCCAATTAATTTGAATATAAACTCAATTAAACGATAGGATTTATGAGAAAATTTTTAAGTGTAGCATTATTATTGTGCGGTATTTTAGTTTTTGTGGATGCCTCTGCTGCTGATAAGATTTTTGGCAAGAAGAAAAAGAAAAAAACAGAGCAGACTGCTGCAAGTGATTCAACGGCTAGCGCAAAAAAAGAAACCGATTATGACAAATTGGTGAAGGATGCCGAGGTGAAGAAGGGTATGTTCAATGTTATCAAGAAAAAGGATAAGGTGTATCTGGAGATTCCGAAGGCGATTATGAGCCGCGACTTTTTGATTGCTTCGCGAGTGTCGACTACCAGCCGCACCTGGCAGATTGATCCGGGTACTATCAACCGTACTCCGCTGCTGATTACTTTCTCTTGCGATGAAAGCAAGGTGTATATGCATTTCCCGCACCTGGATTACCAATGTAAAGAGAGTTCGGAAATGTATGAGGCTTATAAACGCCATAGTAATCCACCTATCTGGAAGGCTTTTAAGATTGAGGCTCAGACAGCAGATTCTACGGCTTGCGTGATTGATGCGACCTCTCTATTTTTGTCGTCTATTGCAGAATTTTCACCATTCCCGGATCTTCCCGCAGAAGTAAGAATGGTGGTTCCGTTTGGTGGTTCGTTCCAGAGTGACCGTTCGAAAATTGACGAATGTAAGGCGTTTGAGGATAATATCATCGTGAAAAGTATGATGACTTATACCACTGATAAAGAGGGACCGCTGACTACAGTTGAAGCTCGCAATATTATCTTGTTGCCGGAGAAACCGATGACACCTAGATATTCAGATGAACGTATCGGCTTCTTTCAGGAAACCCGCCATCTTTTTGATGAAAACTATGATCGTTTGCAGGGGTATGGAATCATAAATCGTTGGAATTTGCAGCCGAGAGATATGGAAAAATATCTGGCAGGCGAATTGGTGGAGCCCGTGAAGCCGATTGTGTGGTATGTGGATCCGGCAATACCGGAAAAATGGAGAAAGTATGTGAAGCTCGGTATTGCCGACTGGAATATCGCTTTTGAGGCTATCGGTTTTAAAAATGCTATCGTTGTAAAGGATTATCCGACAGATGATCCGAATTTTGATCCGGATGATATTCATTATAACTGCTATCGGTTTGTAACTTCATCGAAGGAAAATTCTATGGGACCGTCTTGGGTGGATCCGCGTTCAGGAGAGATTTTGTGTGGTGACGTGATTTCCTGGTATGGTGTGGTAACACTATTGAATAAGTGGCGTATGATTCAGACCGGTGCTGTGGACCCTTCGGTTCGTTGCCCGATAATGACTGATGAAAATATGGGTGAGGCGATGCGTTATGTGGCTGCTCATGAAATCGGACATACCTTGGGATTGATGCATAATTTCGGAGCTTCGGCTGCCTATCCGGTGGAGAAATTACGTGACCCGGAATTTACACAGAAATATGGTACTACTCCTTCTATTATGGATTATGCACGCTTTAATTATGTGGCCCAGCCGGGAGATATGGAGAAAGGTGTGAAATTGACTCCGCCGCTGATCGGTGAGTATGACAAGTTTGCCATTAAATATGGATATCAGGTGTTGCCGAATGTTCAGAGTGCAGATGATGAAAAGGACGTATTGAAAGGTTGGTTGAGGGAGAAGATAGGGGACAAGATGTATTTTTATGGGAAACAGGTATTTCAGTTTAATTTCGATCCGCGTTCTCAGGCTGAAGATCTGGGCGATGATGTCGTGAAGGCAAATACTTATGGAATGAAAAACCTGAAGTATGTGGCCGAGAATTTTGTGGATTGGATTGCTGTGAATGATGAGGGTTTAGCGTCTGTAGAAGGTGTATATAAAGATGTGGTAGCTCAATTTATGCGATATATAGGTCATGCGATGGTGAGTGTTGGAGGTATGTATATTAATCCGAAATATTATGGAGATCCGGTGAAATTGTATGAATATGTGCCGAAAGCAAAACAAGTGGCAGCTTTTAAGTTTGTGTTGGATAATTTAAATGACGGGCAGCATTGGTTGATTAATGATAAAATAAAAGCTGTAGTCGGACCGACGGCTAAACCTTATGTTGATTTGATTAAATTTTTTGATGAATTGTTAACCCGAGAGGTGTTGGGCCGTATGCAAGTAAATGAAGTGGATGGAAAGAATGTATTTACATTGGACAATTATTTGGAGATGATTTATAATTCCATGTTTGTAAATAAGAGCGGCAAGCTGACAATGGTAGATATGGCTTATCAGAATTCTTTTGTGACTAGTCTTACTGCTTATCTTGAAAAGAAAGACTTCAAGGCTCCTGGTAGCCAAACAGCATTGTCTGAATGGGCGGCAGCTCCGACTTGCAGTTGTCATGCTTATTGTGAGAATCATTTGGATCTGGATGCTTCTGAGCCATTGGGAGAAATAGTTTTGTCTCCGAGAATTGATCAGACAAATAAATTGCCGGTTGTCATGAAGTATTTGAGAAAGACTTACCAATTGGCGAAGAGTCGCTCTAACAGCGGTAATGATAAGTTGCGGGAACACTATCATTTGTTGATGTTGCGATTGTCTTATTTGTTTGATTGAAATTGAATATGTCTTTTAGCAGAATGGGTTGTCTTTCCGGCAACCCATTTTTTGGTTGAATATTTTAGGTAAAGTTGATATATTTGCCTGTCATAATGCCAATCAAGTTAAAGTCACATAGTGAATTTAGAAAATTCTATCATGAATTTTTTCCTTCCGTTTATGCATTGATGTGTAAATATACGGAAGATTATGATATTGCTGATGATTTGGCACAGGAGGCATTTATCAAAGTTTATGAGTGTAAAGAGGAGTTTGATTCGATAGAGAATGCAAAAGCTTTTTTATATACGGTGGCACGAAATCTTTATTTTAATTATTATAAGCACGAGAAAATCAAAGAACAGGTGTTGGCGGTAGAGGGAGAAGAAGAGTGTGAATTGTCGTGGTTGGATGAGGTGACTGCAATAGAAACAATCCGTTTGCTGTATGCTGCCATCGATAAGTTAGCCCCACAGACAAGAAAGATTATTCTATTGAATTTGCAGGGAAAGAATAATAATGAGGTAGCCGAAATATTGGGTATTTCAGTCAATACGGTGAAAAGTATGAAAAAAAGTGCCTATAACGTGTTGCGTAAATATTTGGATCGAGACGGTCTGCTCCTTTTATGTTTGCTTTGTGACTTACCTTTTTAATTTTTTTTATTTATTGACACACCCACTTTCCGCTTTCAATTGTCTTTAGCATGATAATATGATGGTAAAAACATGGGAGAATTTGGAGATATAAATTTACGTAAACGATTGGGTTTGGCCAAATGTATTGCTAATTGGATGGTCGGTACTGCTACAGAAGAAGAGGAACAGCTGATTGATAAATGGTTGGAGGAAGAGCCGGATAACCGCAATAAAATGGAGAAATTCTGTAAGAGGGCTATGGAAGATGGAAAAGTGGTTTGTCCTGATTTGGAGAGGCGTTGGAGAAATTTTGAAAAAAGAGTGGGTTATCGGAGAGTTGGATGGAAACGTTATGGATGGGTGGCAGCGATATTGGTGTTGCCTATTTGTATTACCTTTTATTTATATAATCAATTGAATAAAGAAATTGTTCCTGTAATTCCTGTGGCTGAGGAGGTGATTGTGCCGGGAATGAATAAGGCGTTGTTGATTATGGCTGATGGGAAGACGGTTAATTTGGAGAATGCAACTGATGGTAGTCTGCAGGAGCAGAACGGTGTCCGAATTTTGATGTCGGGAGAGCAGTTGCAATATAAGGCGGATTCTGTAAAGAAAGATATTCCGGTTTATAATACGTTGGTGGTGCCAGTGGGAGGAGAATATTCGATTGTGTTGTCAGATGGTAGCCAAGTGTGGCTGAATGCCGGATCGAAATTGCGTTATCCGGTTGTTTTTGCTGATTCATTGCGGCAGGTGGAGTTGATGGGTGAGGGTTATTTTGAAGTTTGTAAAAGTGCCGGAAAACCTTTTGTTGTGAAGGTGGCAGATGCTGAAGTGAAAGTATTGGGTACCAGTTTTAATGTGTCGGCATATGAAAATGTTTTGACAACAACGTTGGTTGAAGGAAAGGTTGTTGTTGCTAAAGAGGGTGAACAGGTGATGTTACAACCGAATCAACAAGCATGTTGGTCGGATGAGAAGCAGAGATTTGCTGTGCGTAAGGTAGAGGTCCGTAATTATGTGTTGTGGAAAGAGGGGATTTTTTGGTTTTCAGATGTTGATCTGGAAACGATTTTGAAGCAGTTGTCACGCTGGTATGATTTAGATATCAAATTTGTACACGAAAGTCTGAAAAGTATGCGTTTTTCATTGGAATTGAAGCGTTATCATGATATTGATGATGTATTGCGCAAGATTGCCTATACTAAAAAGGTGAAATTTGCTATTGAAGGACGCACGTTGAAGGTGATGAAGCAATGACTTGAATAATTATGTGTAACCCATTTATAAAATCATGAGAAAAAAATGTAGTTTGAAAACGAAGTTCTTGTTTTTATTCTTTTTGCTGAGTTTACAACTTTCGGCAATGAGCTATTCGCAAAGTGTCAGTTTGTCGTTGTCGCTGTCTGACGCTTTGTTGACAGATGTCCTGTCGGCAATACGCAATCAAAGTAATTATACGTTTGTATATAATATGGACGATGTGCGTAACATTAAGGTCTCTAAAGCAGAATTTAAAAATGCTGCCTTAGATGAAATATTAGACCTTTGCTTGAAAAATACCGGATTTTCCTATGTGGTGGAGGATAATGTGGTGGTGATAAGAAAACAACAGACGGTAGAGGAAAAGAAAATTGTTGGTGTCGTTAAAGATAAGGCAGGAGTTCCATTGCCGGGGGTGACGGTGTTGATAAAGGGTAGTACGGTGGGAACTGCAACTGATGCGCAAGGTAAATTTTCTTTGGCAGTAGCTAATTTGGATAAGGTGACTCTTTTGTTTTCATTTGTGGGTATGAAAACAAAAGAAGTGGCTGTTGATAGTGATAAACCTTTGCAGGTGGTGCTGGAAGAGGATGCAACGGAGATGGATGAAGTTGTGGTGAATGCGGGTTATTTTCAAAAGACAAAGGAGAGTTTTACCGGTTCGGAGGTAACTGTGAAGGTGGATGAGTTGAAAAAGGTAGGAACACAAAATATCCTTCAGGCTTTGAATGCGTTTGATCCTTCTATTCGGTTGACAGAAGATTTGATTAATGGTTCTGATCCTAACCGAGTACCGGAAATTACTATTCGAGGTGAAAATGGGTTTGACTTACGTTCCAGTGCTGATGATTCACAGACGAATCCCAATGCTCCTTTGTATGTGTTGGATGGAGTGGAGGTGACAGCACAAAGAGTGTATGACTTGGATATGAACCGTGTAGCGGAATTGACGATATTGAAAGATGCAACAGCGACTGCATTATATGGTTCACGAGGAGCCAATGGTGTGATTTTAATTACAACAGTGCGTCCGCGTGCAGGTAGAATCAGAATTACCGGAAATGCGAATTTTACAATATCGATTCCGGATTTGAGAGATTATAATCTGATGAATGCCGAAGAAAAATTGCGTTATGAGAAATTGAGCGGTGCTTATGAGCAGGATTCATGGGAGGATCAGTTGGTGGCTGATCAGGTGTATAACAAACGTGTGGAGGCGATGTTGTCAGGAGTAGATACTTATTGGTTGTCCCAACCATTGCAAACGGCATTGAATCAACGTTATTCTGTGAACTTTGAAGGAGGCGATGAGCATTTCAGATATGGAATTGATTTACGCTATTTAGGCGACAAGGGGGTGATGAAGGAATCCGGACGTAAGAACTACGGTCTGAGTGTGACTTTCCAATATAATGTTGGGGAGAATTTCTTTATTAGGAATGATGTGCTGGTGGATAATATCAAGGGAGACAATTCCCCTTATGGAAGTTTTTCTACTTGGGCTTCACAAAATCCATATGACCGTATTTATGATGAAGAGGGTAAGTTGGTGGAAAAATTGTCTTCTGGTGATTACAACCCGATGATTAATGCAACATTGCCTAATTTCAGTGTGACAGAATATACGTCAGTGCAGGATAATTTTAATATTGATTGGCGTATCATTCCCAGTATGCGCCTGCAGGGACGTTTTAGTTATACCAAGCAATTGGATAAGGCTGAAGAGTTTAAGTCTCCTAAATCACCTGAATTCAATTATATAGCTTCGGAGGTGGAAGATGCAGAAAAGAATAAGGGTAGTTATTATGTTAAAAATGGCAAGACTGACCGGCTCGATGGTAATGTGACTTTGTCTTATTTTAAAAATATCGGTAAAAGTGTATTGAATATCGGTGTCGGAACCAATATGATGGCTACCATGACGAAAGGAGATTGGTATACTGCGACAGGATTCGTGAGCGAAACGATGGATTTTATCGGAGCAGGAACTGCATTCAAGTATAATTCCAAGCCATCGGGTTCTTATGATAAGTCTAGATTGGTGGGTTTTTTTGCGAATGTAAACTATGGTTGGGACAATCGTTATTTCTTTGATTTTTCTTATCGAACGGATGGCTCCAGTAAATTCGGACGGGATTCTCGTTTTGCTCCATTCTGGGCTGTCGGTTTTGCATGGAATGTGCATAAGGAGCATTTTGTGAATTGGAATGAACGGAATCTTTTAAAAGTAAGACTGTCTGCCGGTAGTACCGGTAGTGTGAATTTTGAATCTTCACAGGCCTTGACCACTTACCAATATGATTTTGACAATGAGTATAACGGATATTATGGCGTGATGTTGAAAGGGTATGGAAATCCGGGATTGAAGTGGCAGAATACTTATTCTTATAATGCCGGTATTGACTGGGCATTTTTGAAAGGCAGGGTTCAGTTGAATGTGGATGCTTATTTGAAGATTACCGATAATCTGTTGCTCCCGATAGATATTGCGCCTTCTACCGGTTTCTATAGTTATACGGAGAATTTAGGAAAATCAGAAAACCGTGGTATTGAGGGGCGTTTGCGTGTGGGTATTATTGAAAATCGGGCAAAAGAGTTGACCTGGAATGTGACATTGGCAGGTTTTGCGAACCGGAATAAAATCAAGAAATTGTCCAATATGTTGGAGAAGATGAATGAGGATGCAAATAAGGAGGCAGCTTTGAAGGGGGGGACAGTATATAGACAATATGCAGAAGGACGTTCGCAGTCGGCTTTGATGTTGGTGCGTTCAGCAGGTATTGACCCGGCAACCGGAAATGAGGTATTTATCAAGGCAGATGGCTCGCGTACATTTGTATATGATTATCGGGATAAGGTGAATGTGGGTGATATGTTACCAAAAATGGAGGGCAATATTACGAGTAATTTAAATTGGAAAGGTTTTAATCTATATTTATTGTTCCGCTATCAATGGGGTGGCAAGACTTATAATTCTACGCTTGCTGATAAGGTGGAGAATAACTGGCAGCATTATGAGCGTGTGCGTAATAAGGATAAACGAGCTTTGTATGACCGTTGGATGAATCCCGGTGATGAAGCACTGTTCCGTAGAATCGATGAGCAGACCAATGCTTATCAGACAACTCGTTTGATGCAGAAAGACAACCTTTTCAGTTTGCAATCGGTATCTCTGTCGTACGAGTTGCCGTTGAAATATGCTTCTTGTATCGGTGCTGAAAGAATTAAGTTTTTAGCTAGTATGACAGATGTTTTCCGTATTTCATCGATTGAACAGGAGAGAGGTACTGCCTATCCTTTTGCCAGGACTTTCTCAATAGGCTTAAACGTAGCATTTTAATGGGTAAATTAATAATATGACAGATATGAAACTTAAAAATACAGGATTTCTGGTTGGATTGCTTCTTCTATTGTCTTCTTGTTCGAATTGGCTGGATGTAGATTTAATCAATGAAGTGGAAGATGAAAAACTGTTCAGTACGGAACAGGGATTTCACGAGGCTTTAGCCGGTATATACAGTAAAATGTCGAAAAGTGAATTGTATGGTGCCGAGATGACTTTTGGTGTCGTGGATGTTCTCGCACAAACTTATGATTACAGCAATATGCTGGCTGATTATAATTCTTTGGTCAATTATAATTATGCCATGGAGGATGCTAAAGGATATATCGAAAGTCTGTGGTCAAGCGGTTATTATACGATTGCTATGATTAATAATCTGTTGAAGTATGAGGCGAATAGTGGAGATGTGATGACCGATAAGGTGAGAAAGCAAATTAAAGGTGAGGCTTTGGCTTTGAGGGCTTGGATGCATTTTGATTTGTGGAGACTGTTTGCTCCTTCTTACGGACAGGATGCACAGATGAAGAAATTGCCTTATAATCGTGAATTCGGGGTGGAGACGACAGAGCTTTCAACTAGTGAGCAGTTTTTGAAAGCCTGTATCGAGGATTGTACGGAGGCTTTGAAATGTTTGGAAAATGATCCGATTATAAAGGTGAAGCCTTATATGCTGGCAGATAAAAACGAGTCGGACCAATATGTGGCACGTATTAACTATTATGCCGTGAAAGGTTTGTTGGCACGTATCTACATTACCAGAAATGCTCCGGGAGACAAAGAATTGGCTCGTACGTTGGCTGAAGAGGTGATTAATAGTGAAAGATTTGCTTTGATGGAGTATCGGAAAGCTTTTGGAACGGAGACTGATACCAAATGGGATATTTTGTTTTCGGATGAACATATTTTTTCTTTGCGGAATAAAAAAATCAGAGAATATTCAGAAGTACACCATCGGGTGGACCCAGGACCCGGTAATACGGGTAATCTGCAAATGAGTCCGGATTTGAAGAGCGAGGTATATGCGGGATCTGCCAATGATATCCGCTTGAACAGATGGGTGGCTGAAGCCGGAGTCATGTTGAGAAAGTATTATTTGAGCGAAGCCAATGCTGAGGCGATTGTTCCGAAAGTGCCTATGATGAAGTTATCGGAAATGTATTTGATTGCTGCTGAGGGATGGTTGGATGAGGATGCTGAAAAAGCAAAGAGTTTGGTGGAAACGATGAGGAAAAGTCGGTTTATGGATGTTGGCGGTGAATATAAACTGACCAGTTTGGATAGTGAAGTTTTGCTTTCTGAGATGAGAAGGGAGTATTTGTGTGAAGGTCAGATGTTTTTTGCTTATAAACGTCTCCATCACGATATCTTGAGACAAGCTGCTCCGGGAAATATCAAAGCGAGCAATGAGGTGTTTGTGCTACCTATACCGGAGGTGGAGGAAGAATATGGTAATAGATAATTTAATGATTCGGATATGATTAAGAAATGGATAATAGCATGGGCAAGTTTTTGTTTTTTGCTCAATATTGGATGCTCTGATGGTTTGGACTCATTTTATGGGGAGCGTGATTGTGTGTATTTTCAGAATTTTATATACAATCAGGCTGGAGATAAAGTAGATTTTGATTCGATTGTCTATTCTTTCGGAAAGAAGATGCCTGAAGTGACGGTTGATACGGTGAGGTTGGTGGTATGCTATACAGGCAGGTTGTCTGACAGAGACAGGACGTATAGAGTGGTGGTGGCTGATACTGGAGTTGTGAAGAAAGGAAAGACAACACTGGAAGCCGGAAAGGATTATGAAGTGATTGCTGAGAAACAGGTGATGCGTGCTGGGTGTTGGACTGATACGGTAGAGATTGTGTTGCACCGTGATTATTTGGATGCCAGCCATGTGAAAAAATTATCTAAACGGCTTATTCTGAAATTAGAGGAGTCTGAAGATTTTGGAGTGGGAAATGTGGAAAGCAGTGAGTTGAAACTGGTGGCAAACAATTACTTGGCAGAGCCGGTATGGTGGAAGCAGATGGAGAGTTCATTGTATTATTATCATCCGATTAAATGGCAGGTGCTGATATCTTTTGCTTCAGAATTTGAAATAGAGGATAATTCCATGCCGATAAATATTTTTATGATTCAACAGAAATATGCTCCGGCTTTGGAGGCTTGGCTGAATGCCAATAAACCGATAGACAAGGAAACCAATCAGTATGTGCTGATGCGTGAGATGGTGCCGGTCGAATAAAATGTGTATTGATAAAATGAATGTTATGAAAAAGATATTTTTATTGTTATGCTTGTCGTCTATTCTATGGATATCCTGTTACGACGATAAAGGTAATTATGATTATCATGAAATCAATGAAATAGAAGGAGTGACAGATGGTCTGGATTCTGTCATTTATATCCGTCAGTTTGATACGTTGAGATGTACTCCGACATTTGCCGGTACTTTCTATAGCGATCCGGAAGCTTACAGTTACGCGTGGGAGATAGAGAAGAAGGTTGTGAGTACGGAGTTGTCATTGGTCTATCCGGTTACTTTGTCGTATGGAGATAAGAACTGCCGGCTGATTATTACGGATAAAGAACAGGGAAATCAGTATATTTTTCCTTTCCGCCTGATTGTGTCCGGCGAACGGGCCGGAGATATGATTCTGGTGTTGAGTAATTTTGGAGGGAAGGCAGAACTCTCCTATAAAGGATTGGTTCCGGATACATTGCCTTTTGTCGTTAATTTTTATGAGCGTTCTACCGGTTTGGAGCTGGGAGGGAAAGGACAAAGGCTATATCGGAATTATTTGCCGGTAGAGGCATATTCCGGTTTGATGGTTGGTGTCGACGAAGGGGTAAAATCGCTTGCAGATACCACGTTGGAAGACATAGGAGGCAATACCTATTTGGATGAGAATTTCTGGAAACGTCAGATTCTTTATCCTGAGCCATCAGTACCGGATTTTTCTCCTGAGTATATTTGGCAGGGAATTCATGATTGGGCTTTTATTTTTGGCAGCCCTCAGGGAAGAGGTAACAAAAATGTGCTGATTTCGGATGGCATGTTGTATTCTTTTACAATTACCAAGAGTGGTCAGTATTATTTGGTGCGTTCGGGTTTGTTGAATATTAAGAGCTTGTATGGAGGGAAATTGTCTCCGATGTATTTCCCGGTAAGTGCAGTGGCTGCAGCAGGAGACTTTTTTATAACGACTTTGGCCTATAATTATTCTGATTATGGAGTGGTGTTTGACGAAACCGAGGGACGTTTCCTTTTGGTATCTAATTTGGGTAGTTCAATGGTAGAGATTCCGGAAACGAAGATACCTGCTTATGAGGGGTATCGTCTGATTTTTGGTTCGCATACGAATCTACCTAATGTATGTGTGGCTATCTTGGCTAAAGGCGATGACGTGAAGGCTCTGGAATTGCAGCTGCCGGAAAATGTGAATGATGATACGGAGTGTAAGGTTTTGGCTGCAATGGATATGCCTATTGAAGCAATGAACGGAAGAAGCGATTTTTATCAATATAAATCAATCGAATATATGATGGTGTCTTCCGGGAAACAGCTATTGGCCGGCAATATCCGGGAGTGGGAAAACGGTACCGCTCCGAAACCGGTGTTTTCGTTGGATGACTTAGGGTATGGAGAGGCTGAAATCACTTGCTTTGAAATGTCGCGTTCGGAGAAGAGTATTATTTTAGGAGTTTCCCGATATGGAGAAGATCACGCGGGGAAAGGAGAAGAATTGAAGGGAGATGTAATTGTATTGGATGCTGAGACTTATGCCGTGAAGAAAGACAGTAAAGGCAGGGATATGATTTATAAAGGAGTGTGTGGTTATCCCGTAGATATAATGGTGAAGTGGCAGGAGTGGTATCGGGATGGAAAGAATCATAATAATCAATTGATGGACTCTTTGTAATGAGATTTTTTTATACATTATTTTTGTTAGTTGGATGGTTTTGCCCGAATTGTTTCGGGCAAAACTTTTCTATTGTCTTTCAACAAGACGGTTGGGAAAATGTCTTGAAACGTGCCGTGAATGAACGGAAACAGGTGTTTTTGGATTGCTATACTGCCTGGTGTGGGCCTTGTAAGATTTTGGAGAAAACTGTTTTTACACAAGATTCTGTAGCGATGTTTTTCAACCGGAATTTTGTTTGTGTAAAAATAGATATGGAAAAAGAAGGAAAGGAATTAGCCAGAAAGTTTCAGATACAGGCATTCCCGACTTTATTGTTTATAGATCCGGAAACAGAGGAGGTGAATCATCGGCTTGTGGGTGCCGGAGATGCTGCATGGCTGATTGAAGGTGGCAAGAAAGCTTTAGAAGGACTCAATAGTTTAGGTGTATTGACCAAACGGTTTGCGAAAGGAGAAAGAAAACCGGAATTTATGCGGGATTACTTGAATGCTCTTGCTGACGCCGGAATGCGTGTGCAAAGAGACCGTGTTATGGAATGTTGGTTTCGGGGATTGAATGATGAGGAATTGCTGACTCCTTTGTGCTGGAGTTGTATAGAAAGGCATATTGATGCACAAACAGTGCCTTCAAATTATTGTTTTATGCGTTTCCTAGGATTATATAAAGAGTATTATCGTATTGCGGAAAAACGGATGGTGGATTTAAGAATCAGTGTTGTTATACAAAACAGAATTGCAAAATATACCCGTTGGAAAGCAGAGCAGGGAAATTTGTTTGATGAAGAAGGACGTCAGCAATTGATGGAGGATTTACAAAAGATGGATTATGAGAAGGTGTCGAGTTGGCAAGCACAATTATCGACGGCTGAATATGTAGGAAAGCAAGATTTTAAAGGATTGTTGTTGCACATGAAAAAAATATTGAAGGAAGGTGTTTTGAAAGAAGGGGAGGAAGGGTACTATTTAGCACTTTTTTTGCCTTATTTGGCGGCTAGTAAGGAGCGTTCAGTTATTGAGGAAGCTCTTGAATGGATGGAGGAGTGGAGTGTGAAATATCCAGCAGATCCAATGATTGAGAGTTTGAAAAAGCAGTTAATAACAGCATTATAATCGATTCTTGATATATAATGTATGGAGATGCGGAATTTCCAAACGAAAGGGATTCCGCATTTTTTATGTGCTAAAGTGAAAATTAATTAGACTGATTCTATATTGAATATATAGAGAATTTTTTCAGTATAAAGGCTTGCAAGTGGGGTTGTTTGTTTATAAATTTGACAAACAGAATTGAATATGTTTAATTTTAAACAAAACCATATACTTATGAAGAAGCTTATTTCAGTAGAAGAGGCAGTTGCAAAGGTTACTGATGGGATGACGGTTATGATTGGCGGATTCCTTGCGAACGGTACACCTAACGCAATCGTTGACGCTTTGGCAAAATCAGGAGTGAAGAATTTGACCTTGATCGTAAACGATACCGCTTTCCCGGACAAAGGATGCGGGCAGTTGATTGCCAATAAACAAGTGAAAAAGGTGATTGTGTCGCATATCGGAACAAATCCTTGTACCAGTGAACAGATGAATAGCGGGGAACTGGAAATTGAATTTTGTCCGCAAGGAACTTTGGCAGAACGCGTGCGTGCAGGCGGTGCAGGTCTGGGCGGTGTTTTGACCCCGACAGGTATAGGAACATTGGTTGCTGAAGGAAAACAGATTCTGAATATTGACGGTAAGGATTATCTGTTGGAAAAACCATTGCGTGCTGATGTTGCATTGGTGGGCGCAAGTGTAGGTGATGATGCCGGAAATTTGGTGTATAAAGGAACAACACAGAATTTCAATCCGCTGATGGCAACTGCTGCCGACCTGGTGATTGCTGAAGTGCAGGAATTGGTGGAAAAAGGTGAGCTTTATCCTGAGTTGGTGAGAACTCCGGGTATTTTCGTGGATTATATTGTGAAAGCTTGATTGTAAAACTGAAAAATTTAGCTAATAATGGAAAAGTCAATGATAAGATTAAGAATGAGCGCAAAAGATGCTCATTATGGCGGAAATTTGGTGGATGGTGCACACATGGTACATTTGTTCGGAGATGTGGCAACAGAGCTGTTGATTATGCACGACGGTGACGAAGGGCTGTTTGTGGCATACGATAATGTTGAGTTTTTGGCTCCGGTGTATGCCGGCGATTATATCGAGGCAGTCGGTGAAATCGTGAAGGTGGGTAATACTTCCCGTAAGATGGTATTTGAGGCCCGTAAAGTGGTGGCTGCCCGTCCGGATATCTCTGCTTCTGCTGCAGATGTGTTGGCTGAGCCTATTGTGGTATGCCGTGCAAGCGGAACTTGTGTTGTTAAGAAAGAGGATCAAAGAAAATAATTGCAGGATATGGAGAAGTTGATTATTACAGCTGCCATTTGTGGCGCAGAGGTGACAAAGGAACAGAATCCTGCAGTGCCTTATACTGTTGAGGAAATTGTCAGAGAGGCTAAATCGGCTGTAGATGCCGGTGCTGCTATCGTGCATTTGCATGTGCGTGAGGATGACGGTACGCCTACTCAGAGCAAGGCTCGTTTTAAAGAGTGTATCGATGCCATTTATAAAGTGTGCCCGGATGTGATTATCATCCCTTCTACCGGTGGCGCTGTGGGTATGACTGCGGAAGAACGTCTGCAGCCAACTGAATTGTTCCCGGAGATGGCAACCCTTGATTGCGGTACTTGTAACTTCGGCGATGATGTATTTGAGAATACAATGCCTATGATGCGTGCTTTCGGTAAGAGGATGTTGGAAAATAATATCAAGCCGGAGTATGAGTGTTTTGAAATGGGACATTTGGATACGGTTTTGAATATGGCTAAGAAAGGTCAGGTTCCAGGTGCTCCGATGCAGTTTAATTTTGTATTGGGTGTTCCCGGATGTACTCCGGCAACCGTTCAGAATCTGAGCTGGCTGGTGAATGCAATTCCGGCAGGTTCTACCTGGACTGCTACCGGTATCGGACGTCATGCCTTTTCATTGGCAGCAGCAGCCATTGTGATGGGTGGTAATGTGAGAGTGGGATTTGAAGATAATCTTTACCTGGAAAGAGGTGTGTTGGCAAAATCCAATGGAGAACTGGTGGCTAAAGTGGTGCGTCTGGCTAAAGAGTTGGGACGCGAAGTGGCTACTTCGGCAGAGGCAAGAGAAATTTTGAATTTGAAAAAATAATAGCATATTAATCTTTAATTTACAGAACGATGAAAAAAGGAAATAAATACGGAACACATAGAGTAATTTCTCCGGTAGGTGTATTGCCACAGCCAGCTGATAAGTTGGACAACAATATGGATGAAATCTATGACAATGAAATTTTGATTGATGTTCAGACTTTGAATATTGACTCAGCCAGCTTCACTCAGATTGAAGAACAGGCAGGGGGCGATAAAGCTAAGATTGCTGAAATCATGATGGGTATCGTTGAAAAACAGGGTAAACACAGAAATCCGGTGACCGGTTCAGGCGGTATGTTGTTGGGTACTGTTGAGAAAATCGGTGATGCTCTGGTAGGCAAGACTGATTTGAAAGTGGGTGATAAGATCGCTACTCTGGTTTCTTTGTCTTTGACTCCGTTGCGTATTGACAAAATTAAAGAAATCCGTCCGGATGTAGACCAGGTGGATATCGATGGTAAAGCTATTTTGTTTGAAAGCGGCATTTATGCCAAGATACCTTCAGACCTGCCTGAAAAATTGGCTTTGTCTGCATTGGACGTAGCTGGTGCTCCTGCACAGACTGCAAAATTGGTGAAACCGGGCGATACTGTATTGATTATCGGTGCCGGCGGTAAATCAGGTATGTTGTGTTGCTATGAGGCTAAAAAACGCGCAGGTGTTACCGGTAAGGTAATCGGTTTGTGCCATAGCCAAAGAAGTACCGAGCGTATGCAGAAGTTAGGTTTCTGTGACTATGTGTTCTCTGCTGACGCTACTCAGCCAGTGCCTGTTATGGAGAAGATTGCTGAGCTGACTAATGGCGAAATGTGTGATATCACTATCAATAACGTAAATATTACCGATACTGAAATGACCAGTATCCTTTGTACTAAGAATACCGGTATCGTTTATTTCTTCTCTATGGCAACCAGCTTTACTAAAGCTGCATTGGGCGCAGAAGGTGTCGGTAGTGATGTGACTATGATCGTAGGAAACGGTTATACTAAAGGACATGCAGAAATTACTCTGCAGGAATTGCGTGAGAATGAAGAATTGAGAAAAATATTTACTGATTTGTACGCTTAATTAATGTGATGGAGGGGCTGTCGTCACAGATAGCCGCTTCCACATTAGTAAATTTAAAGTTATGGCAAGCAGAAGGAAGGAATTTTTCCCCGAAGTAACAGATGAACAATGGAACGATTGGCACTGGCAAGTGCAGAATCGTATCGAGACGTTAGAAGAATTACAGAAATATATTAAACTGACCGATGAAGAGGCAGAAGGTGTGCGCGAGTCTCTGAAAACTTTGCGTATGGCTATCACTCCGTATTATTTGAGTCTGATTAATCCGGATGATCCTTATTGTCCGATTCGCCGTCAGTCAGTACCGACTATCGAAGAGTTGCACCGTTCTCCGGCAGACTTGGAAGACCCTCTGCACGAGGATAGTGATTCTCCAGTTCCGGGATTGACGCACCGTTATCCGGACCGGGTGTTGTTTTTGATTACCGACATGTGTTCGATGTATTGCCGTCACTGTACCCGCCGTCGCTTTGCCGGCCATCGTGACTGTGCAACTCCGAAAGAACAGATTGACAAGTGTATCGAATATATTGAGAAGACTCCACAGGTGCGTGATGTGTTATTGTCCGGTGGAGATGCTTTGTTGGTGAGCGATGAACGTCTGGAGTATATTATCAAACGTTTGAGAGCTATCCCTCATGTGGAGATTATCCGTATCGGTTCCCGTACTCCGGTGGTGTGTCCGCAGCGTATTACTCCTGAGTTGGTGAATATGTTGAAAAAGTATCATCCGATTTGGTTGAATACTCATTTTAACCATCCGAATGAAATTACAGAGGAGTCGGCTGCTGCTTGTGCTCGTTTGGCAGATGCAGGTATCCCGTTGGGTAATCAGTCTGTTTTGTTACGTGGTGTAAACGATTGCACACATGTGATGATGAAGTTGGTTCACGGTTTGGTGAAGATCCGTGTACGTCCGTATTATATTTATGTCTGCGACTTGTCTATGGGTATCGGTCATTTCCGTACACCGGTGTCTAAAGGTATTGAGATTATGGAGAGTCTGCGTGGGCATACTTCCGGATATGCAGTGCCTACTTTTGTGGTGGATGCTCCGGGCGGTGGCGGTAAGATTCCCGTGATGCCGACTTATATGATTTCACAAGGACCGAACAGGGTGGTGTTGCGTAACTTTGAGGGAGTCGTGACAACCTATACCGAGCCGACAGATTATAAGGATGAATGTCACTGTGAAGAGTGTGAAAAACGGCGTAAGACAGAGGGCGTAGCCGAATTGTTGAATGGAGACCGTTTGTCTTTGGAGCCAGCTGACTTGGATCGCAAGAAACGTAATTTGAAGAAATAAATGATATGCCGATAAGCCAGCCTGCTGATTGCGGGCTGGCATGTCGGTAAATGTTTGGGAGAATGTTTGAGGTTGCTGATATATTGAAATACCGTAGTCTGGCAATTGTCGGTCTGGAAAAGAATACCGGAAAGACGGAGTGCTTGAATTATATTTTGCGAAGGGTGAAGGGAGAAGCACGGAAGTTTGCGTTAACTTCTGTCGGTATTGACGGCGAGAACCGGGATCAGGTGTGTCAGACGCCAAAACCGGAGATTGAGGTGCCGGAAGGTATGGTGTTTGTAACTTCGGAGAAACATTTTCTGGAAAAGAGATTGGTGGCAGAGATTCTGGATATCAGTAAGGAGAGAACGGCTCTGGGAAGGTTGGTGACGGCGAGGGCGATTACCTCCGGGAAGGTGTTGTTGTCGGGGCCGGCAGATACGGGTGGATTGAAACTTTTGATTGCCCGTATGAAGGAGAGAGGTATTCAGACAACTATTGTGGACGGGGCTTTATCTCGTTTGAGTCTGGCTTCACCGGCAGTGACGGAAGCCATGTTTTTGGCAACAGGAGCTGCAGTGTCCGGTAATATCCCGGAGTTGGTGAGAAGGACTAAGTTTGTGTATGAGTTGATTGGACTGGAGGAGGTTGAAACGGAATTGCAGGATGTGTTGGACGGAGTAGGACAAGGAGTCTGGGCAATTGACAGCGAAGGAAAGGTGGTGGATTTGCATTTGCCTTCTATCTTTATGCTGGAAAAAATGGGAACAGATTTGTTCCGTTTTGGTAATCGGCTTTTTGTAGCCGGGGCTGTCAGCGATAAGTTGCTGCAGTATCTGAGGGTGCAAAAGCAACCGGTGGAGTTGATTATCCGTGACTTTACACGGGTTTTTGCGAAACCGGAATCTTATTATGCTTTTCTTCGGAAAGGCGGAAGTCTGAAGGTGGTGCATAGAAGCTGCCTATTGGCTGTAACGATTAATCCGGTGGCGCCTTCCGGATTGGTTTTGGATTCTGACAGATTGCGCGATGTAATGCAGGAGGCTTTGGAGTTGCCTGTTTATGATGTAAAGAGAATAGAATGATAGTAAGAGAAGCAATACAGCAAGTGAAGGGATTCCGTTATATGACGGAGCAATTGAATATCTGTTCTTCATTAGGACGGAGGAGCCTTTATGAGATGTGTTGGCTAAATACAGAGGAGGAAATCGGTGCGGAACTGGAGCGGGTGACGGAGGTTATAGGGATAATGGCGACAAGAGAAGGAAAGTCGTTGGTGGAGAAGTTGAGTTGTCTGTTAATGCAGGTAAGGGATATCCGTGGAACGGTGAAGCATGCGGGGGAGCATACGGTGTTGGACGATTTGGAGTTGTTTGAATTGAAAAGTTTTGTGCTGTTGGCCGAGGAGATGAGGATGTTGACTGTTGAGTGGAAATGTGTGAAGATTCCTGATGTTGGAAGAGTGGTGGAGTTATTGGATCCGGAAGGTGCCAAGATTCCTCATTTTTATATTTATGATTGTTATTCGGCAGAATTGGCTGCTTTGAGAGCAGAATTGAAGTTGAAGAAACAGCAGGGAGGGGATGAGCAGGAGACTGAACAGTTGTATCTGCGCTGTGTGGAGTTGGAGGATGTTGTGCGGGAGCATTTGTCTGAGCAGTTGCGAGAGGAGGCTGATGCGTTGCGGGAGGCTTTGGTGCAGGTGGGAAGGTTGGATATATTGGTGGCTAAGGCAGAGCAGGCTGTTGTTTTGCATTTGTCATGTCCACGATTCGGAGGGGATAAAACGATGCTGAAGGGGTTGTTCAATCCTCAATTGGATGCGACTTTGCAGGAGAAGGGCAAGCGTTTTCAGCCGGTGGATATAATGTTGTTGCCTTGTGCCACGTTGATTACCGGAGCCAATATGGCAGGAAAAACGGTGTTGTTGAAGAGTGTGGCTTTGGCGCAATGTTTGTTGCAATTCGGTTTTTATGTGCCGGCTGCCGAGGCAGAGATGGTATTGGTGGATGAAATTCAGACCAGTATCGGTGATGAGCAGGATGAGTTGAGCGGTTTGTCTTCGTTTGCTGCAGAAATGTTGAGAATCAACGAAATCGTGGAACGGGTGAAAGCCGGGAAGCGGGTGCTGGTGTTGATTGACGAATTGGCACGTACAACGAATCCTTTGGAGGGAAGGGCAATTGTGAACGGAGTGGTCAGCTTTTTGACTGAATATGGCGCTATGTCGTTGGTGACGACACATTATAGCGGAATTGTAGCTCCTTGTCGTAAATTGCGGGTGAGAGGATTTGTAGAAGAGAAAATACAAGGCCAGGTGACCTGGAAAAATATAAATGATTTTATCGATTATTCGCTGGAAGAGGATCAGGGAGGAGAGGTGCCGCATGAAGCATTGAGAATCGCTGCTCTTCTGGGGGTTGATAAAATGTTGCTTGAAAGAGCGGAAGAGAGTTTGAGTGAGGTGGTGAATGAAATTAAAAAAGGGTAGTACAGTAAAGTAAAATATATATGGAAAGTAAATTAGGTATTGATTTTAATAAAGTTGCACATGCGCGTGGCATCGCCCGGAAAATTGCAGACCAGGTACAGGGATTTGTAGACGGGTATACAACTGTTGCAGTAGAAAGAACGTTGTGCCGTTTGCTGGGCATTGACGGAGTGGACGGCAATGCGGTGCCGCTTCCTAACGTGGTGGTTGATGAGCTGAAAGACAAAAATGTTCTGGGAGAGGGTGTCCTGTTTTTCTTGGGAAATGCAGTGGTGGCAACCGGTTTGTCTCCCCAGGAGGTGGCAGAGCAGGTGGCTGACGGAAAATTGGATGTTACCCGCATTGATATCTGTTCGCAGGAGCAACGAGAGGTTGCTTTGAAGCCTTATATTGATGCAAGTATCTCCCATATTCAGGCAAATCGCCAACGGAGAGAAAATTATATAGCAACGATCGGTGAGGGTCCGAAACCTTATCTGTATGTGATTGTTGCTACCGGTAATATTTATGAGGATGTGGTGCAGGCTCAGGCTGCTGCTCGCCAAGGGGCTGATATCATAGCCGTAATCCGCACCACCGGTCAGAGTTTGCTGGACTATGTACCTTATGGTGCTACGACCGAGGGATTTGGTGGTACATTTGCGACCCAGGAGAATTTCCGCATTATGCGTAAGGCTCTGGATGAGGTAGGCGAAGAGGTAGGACGTTATATCCGTCTGTGTAACTATTGTTCGGGTCTTTGTATGCCGGAAATTGCCGTAATGGGAGCTTTGGAGGGATTGGATGTGATGTTGAATGATGCCCTGTATGGAATCCTATTCCGTGATATCAATATGCAACGCACGTTGGTTGACCAGTTTATGTCGCGTGTAATTAATGGTTTTGCCGGTGTGATTATCAATACCGGTGAAGATAATTATCTGACGACAGCAGATGCCGTTGAGGAAGCGCATACTGTGTTGGCATCTGATTTTATCAATGAGCAATTGGCTTTGTTGGCCGGTCTGCCGGAAGAGCAGATGGGATTGGGACATGCTTTTGAGATGGACCCGATGCTGGAAAACGGTTTCTTGTATGAGTTGGCACAAGCTCAGATGACGCGGGAAATTTTCCCGAGAGCAACCCTGAAGTATATGCCTCCGACGAAATTTATGACCGGTAATATTTTTAGAGGACATATTCAGGATGCCTTGTTTAACATGGTGGGTATCTGGACTTCTCAGGGTATCCAGTTGTTAGGTATGCCGACAGAGGCAATCCATACGCCTTTTATGTCCGACCGTTATCTGTCAATTGAAAATGCCCGTTATATTTTCAATAACATGAGAAATATCGGAGACGAGGTGGTGTTTAAAGAAGGAGGAATTATTCAGAACCGGGCAAAGCTGGTGTTGGACAAAGCGACAGTTCTGTTGGAAAGAATAGAGCAGGAAGGTTTGTTCTCAGCTTTGGAAAAAGGAATTTTTGCTGATATCAAGCGTCCTAAAAATGGAGGTAAAGGCTTGGATGGTGTTAGTGCCAAAGGCAAGAATTACTGGAATCCGTTTATTGCATTGATGCGTAAAACGGTGGAATAATTTCATTTTTTCATTTTCAATTTTCATTATTATGAGCGGTGGTTTATATTCAACAGAAGGTAAGGATTTTGATCAGACCCTTGATTTAAAAAAGATAAAACCCTACGGGGACACAATGAATGACGGTAAGACTCAATTGAGTTTTACTTTACCTGTGCCGGCAGGTGATGAGGCTATTGAGGCTGCTAAACAGTTGTTGAAGAAAATGGGTTTTGAAAACCCGCAGATTGTATTTCATCAGGAATTGACGGAAGGATATACCTTCTTTAATTGTTATGGTAATTGCACTCATACGGTGGATTATTCAAATATTTATGTTCCGAAAGTAGAGTCTACGAAATGGGATATGGCAGAAACTGATGAGTTTATCCGTGAGCATATCGGACGTAAGATTGTGGTGGTGGGTGCCAGTACGGGTACGGATGCTCATACTGTTGGTATTGATGCTATTATGAATATGAAGGGTTTTGCCGGGCATTATGGTATTGAACGTTATGAGATGTTTGATGCTTTGAATATGGGAAGCCAAGTGACCAATGAGGAGTTTATTGCTAAGGCTATTGAGCTGAAGGCAGATGCTCTATTGGTGTCTCAAACCGTTACACAGAAGGATGTGCATATCAAGAATATGACGGAGTTGGTAGAGATGTTGGAGGCAGAGGGATTGCGTGACAAGGTGATTTTGGTGTGCGGAGGTCCGCGTATTTCGCATGAACTGGCTAAGGAGTTGGGGTATGATGCCGGTTTCGGTATGAATACCTATGCTGACGATGTGGCTTCGTTTGTGGCTCAGGAGTTAGCAAGACGACTGAACAAGTGAGAAATGAACTTAAGATAAATCATATAGACTATGGAAAAAGAGCAAATAAGAGAAGTCATTGCTAAAAGAGTGGCAATGGAACTCAAAGATGGAGATGTTGTGAATCTGGGTATCGGATTGCCGACGTTGGTGCCGAACTATCTGCCGGAAGGAGTTGAGGTGATTTTGCAGACTGAAAATGGTCTGATTGGTATGGGACCGACCCCCGCAGCCGGAGAGGAAGATCCTGACTTTATTAATGCTGGAGGCGGTGCAATTACTGCATTGCCGGGAGCTGCTAGCTTTGATAGTGCTACTTCGTTTGGTATTATCCGTGGTGGACATGTTGATGTTAGTATTTTGGGAGCTTTGCAAGTGGACGAGCAGGGAGACTTGGCTAATTGGATGATTCCGGGCAAAAAGACTCCGGGTATGGGAGGTGCTATGGATTTGCTGATGGGTGCCGGTAAAGTGATTTTGGCAATGGAACATACAGCTAAAGGCAATGCCAAGATTTTGAAGAAATGTACGTTGCCCTTGACTGCTAAAGGACAGGTGAATATGATTGTTACTGAAATGGGTGTGATGGATATCACTCCGGAAGGTATCGTATTGAAAGAGATTCATCCTGAATTTACCGTAGAGCAGGTGCAGGCTGCTACTGAAGCGACTTTGATTATTTCACCTGATTTGAAGAAAATGTGTTAATTCAACGTTTCGATAGGGCGTTGATAAATTGATAAATTAAAAGTATTATGGATTTTTCATTATCAAAGAAAGAAATATTATTCCAGCAGATGATCAGAGAGTTTGCTGAGAAAGAGGTTAAGCCGTTGGCTGCTGAAGTAGATGAGGAAGAGAGATTCCCTGTTGAAACAGTAGAGAAGATGGCTAAATTGGGGTTGATGGGTATTCCGTTTCCAGTAGAATATGGCGGTGCCGGTGGAGACAATGTGATGTATTCGATGGCAGTGGAGGAGTTGTCTAAGGTATGTGCAACAACCGGTGTGATTGTTTCTGCTCATACTTCTCTGTGTGCTTCTCCGATTTATGAATTTGGTACAGAGGAACAGAAAAAGAAATATTTGCCTAAGTTATGTTCTGGAGAATGGGTGGGTGCGTTTGGCCTGACAGAACCGAATGCCGGAACGGATGCTTCTGCTCAGCAGACAATGGCAGTGGAAAACGGAGATAATTATATTTTGAACGGCTCTAAGATTTTTATCACTAATGCTGCTTATGCTCACGTTTATATCGTGATGGCAATGACAGATAAATCTCAGGGTACAAGAGGTATTTCGGCTTTCATTGTGGAGCGTGATTTCCCGGGTTTCTCTATCGGCAAGAAGGAGAAAAAGATGGGTATTCGTGGTTCGGCTACCTGTGAGTTGATTTTTGAAAATTGTGTGGTGCCGAAGGCTAATTTGTTAGGTAAATTGGGAGAAGGCTTTAAGATTGCAATGAAGACTTTGGATGGCGGACGTATGGGTATCGCTTCTCAGGCTTTGGGTATTGCTCAAGGTGCTATGGACGAAACTGTGAAGTATGTGAAAGAACGTAAACAGTTCGGTCGTGCTATCGGTCAGTTCCAGAATACACAATTCCAGATGGCTGATTTGCAGGTTAAGATTCAGGCTGCCCGTTTGTTGGTGAGAATGGCTGCATGGAAGAAAGACAAGAAAATGCCTTATTCCGTAGATTCTGCTCAGGCTAAATTGTTCGCAGCCGAAACAGCTATGGAGGTGACTACAAAAGCAGTGCAGTTCCATGGCGGTTACGGATATACTCGTGAGTATCCGATTGAGCGTATGATGCGTGATGCTAAGATTACAGAAATTTATGAAGGTACTTCAGAAGTTCAGCGTATGGTGATTTCTGCTGCTCTTTTGAAATAATCAGGTATAAAACAATAGAAAATATATAAACATGAAGATAGTAGTTTGTATCAAACAAGTTCCGGATACTACGGAAATTAAGCTGGATCCTAAAACCGGAACCATGATTCGGGATGGTGTGCCAAGTATTATGAACCCGGATGATAAAGGCGGACTTGAAATGGCTTTGCAGTTAAAAGATAAATATGGAGCTCATGTGACTGTCATTACTATGGGACCTCCTCAGGCTGATGATATTTTGCGTGAGGCTTTCGCTATGGGTGCTGATCGAGCTATTCATTTGAGTGACCGTAAGTTTGCCGGTGCAGATACATTGGCAACTTCGAATGCTATTGCCGGAGCTTTGCGTATGTTGGAATTTGATTTGCTGATTACAGGTCGTCAGGCAATCGATGGTGATACTGCACAGGTAGGACCACAGATTGCAGAGCATCTGGGATTGCCTCAAGTGACTTATGTTGAAGATTTGAAGTTTGACGGAAATAAAACTTTCACTATTCGTAAATCTACAGAAGAGGGCTATCAGATTGTAGAGGTTGAAGGACCTTGTGTGGTTACTGTATTGGCAACAGCTAACAAGGCTCGTTATATGTCTGTTCGTGGTATCGTTGAGGCTTATAACAAAGAGGTTGAAGTTTGGAATTACAGTAATATCAGTGTTGACGAAGCTAAATTGGGCTTGAACGGTTCTCCAACGCGTGTATTTAAATCATTTACCAAAGGTGCCAAATCTGCAGGTAAGGTGTTTGAAGTTGAGCCCGCTGAGGCTGTAGATATTATTGTAGAAAAACTGAAAGAGAAATTTATAATCTGATAGATATTATGGATAAGACTCAATATAAAGACGTATATGTATTTGTGGAACAGCGCGATGGTCAGGTGCAGAAAGTGGCTATTGAGTTGTTGGGCAAAGCTCGTGAATTGGCAGACAGCCTGAATGAAAAAGTGGTTGCTGTATTGTTAGGCTATGAGATAGCAGATAAAGCACAAGAGTTGATTGCTTATGGTGCTGATGTTGTTTTGTGTGCTGATTCAAAAGAATTGGTTCAATATGTTACAGAACCGTATGCACAGGCTATTACTCAAGTGGTGCATGAACGTAAACCGAGTATTGTATTGATTGGTGCTACAACGATTGGCCGTGATTTGGGACCGCGTTTGTCTGCCCGTCTGGAAACCGGTTTGACGGCAGACTGTACCGGTCTTGATATTTCAGACGATCGTGATTTGTTGATGACACGTCCGGCATTTGGAGGAAACCTGATGGCAACGATTGTATGTAAAGATCATCGTCCTCAGATGTCAACTGTGCGTCCAGGTGTGATGCGTGCAAAAGAAAAAGACGAAAATCGCCAAGGAACTGTTGAGATGTTGGACATTAACTTTGACAAGTCTAAGTTCAAAGTGAAGGTGTTGGAAACCGTAAAGGAGCAGAAGAACAAGATTGATATTACCGAGGCAAAAGTTTTGGTGTCAGGAGGTCGTGGTGTTGGAAATGCAGAAGGTTTTGCAGCATTGGAAAAATTAGCAGGTACATTGAAGGCAGAGGTTTCTTCTTCACGTGCAATGGTGGATGCAGGAATTATGCCGCATGACCGTCAAGTGGGACAAACTGGTAAGACTGTACGCCCGAACCTTTATTTTGCTATGGGTATTTCAGGAGCTATCCAGCACTTGGCAGGTATGGAGGAGTCTGATTTTATCATTGCTGTGAATAAAGATAAATATGCACCTATTTTTAATGTTGCAGATTTGGGTATTGTCGGTGATGTGAAGAAGGTTGTGCCTTTGTTGACAGAGCGTTTGGCTGCTTTGACAAAAAAATAGTTAATGATAAAGGTTAGTTTGTTGTAAAATTCAAAGCAAATGGAATATCAAAAACTGATAATAGAAAAGCAAAATCGTATTGGAGTTGTAAAAATCAACAATCCCGAGGCTTTGAATGCATTGAATACTGCTATTTTATTGGAGCTGGATCAAGCATTTGATGAGTTGGCGTCAGATGTAGAGGTAGATGTAATTGTGCTTACCGGTGAAGGGCGAGCTTTTGTTGCCGGTGCCGATATTGCAGAAATGTGTACAAAACAAGCGGCAGAGGGTAAATCTTTCGGGCGTTTGGGTGCTTCCGTTTTCCGTAAAATAGAGTTGTTGGAAAAACCGGTCATTGCAGCAGTTAATGGCTTTGCTTTAGGCGGAGGATGCGAATTGTCAATGGCTTGCGATATTCGTATTGCTTCATCCAAAGCCAAGTTTGGTCAGCCTGAAGTAGGATTGGGAATTACTCCAGGATTTTCAGGAACACAGCGTTTGCCGCGTTTGGTGGGCATAGGGAAAGCAAAAGAACTGATATATACTGCTGCAGTTATTAATGCTGAGGAGGCTTATCGTATCGGCTTGGTAAATGCGGTGGTAGCTCCCGACGAATTGTTGGATAAAGCTCTTGAGATGGCTAATGCAATTGCTACAAAAGCACAATTGGCTGTACGTTATTCCAAAGAGGCGATTAATCGTGGTATTGAAACGGATATAGAGACTGGCATTGATATTGAAACCTCTTTGTTTGGAATGTGTTTTGCTACAGCAGATCAGAAGGAAGGTATGGAGGCATTTTTACAGAAGCGTAAACCAGAATTTAAAGGAAATTAAAATTATACATTATGAAAATTTGCGTTGTTGGAACAGGTACGATGGGTAATGGTATTGCTCAAGTATTTGCACAGGCAGGACACGATGTCTTGTTGAAAGGACGTTCTGAAGCTTCGTTGGCAAAAGCTCACAAAGCTATGGATAAAAACCTTTCCCGTATGGTGGAAAAAGGCAAATTGGAAGCTGCTGCCAAAGATGCTATTTTGGCGCGGATTACAGATACTATGAATTATGAAGATTGTGCTGATGCAGAATTGGTTATTGAGGCTATTGCTGAAGATATGGCTACGAAGCACGAAATTTTCAAGTTGTTGGATGGTATTTGCAAGCCGGAAACTATTTTAGCAACTAATACATCATCTCTGTCTATTACAGAGGTTGCTGCTGCTACAAATCGTCCTGACAAGGTGGTTGGTATGCATTTCTTTAATCCGGTGCCAGCTATGAAGTTGGTAGAGATTATCAAAGGTCAATTGACTTCTAAGGAGGTGCATGATAAGGTATTCTCTCTTTCTCAAGAAATAGGTAAGGTACCTGTAAGTGTAGAAGAAGCACCAGGTTTTGTTGTCAATAGAATTCTGATTCCGTTAGTGAATGAGGGTATCGGTATTTTGGCTGATGGTGTTGCAACAAAAGAAGAAATTGATGCTGCTATGAAATTGGGAGCTAATCATCCGATGGGACCGCTGGAGTTGGGAGATTTGATAGGATTGGATGTGTGCTTGGCTATCATGGAAGTGCTTTACAACGAGTTTGGAGATTCTAAGTATCGTCCTCATCCATTGTTACGTAAAATGGTACGTGCAAATCTTTTGGGGCGTAAGACCGGTATAGGTTTTTATGATTACCGTAAATAGTAAATAAATCCCGGGAATTTTTCTCGGGATTTTCTTTTGTAGACAGGAAATGGGGAATAATTCCTCATTTTTTTTGTTTATTCCTCATGTTTCCCCAATTGTATAAGCAATATACATTTGTATGTGTTTGAATATCAATGATAAGATTTTGTGCTTTGTTTCGGTATAAATGTTGTGTTATTAATATTCAGAATTAAAACTAAAAATTGAAATTATGAAAAAGTTTATTGTTTTAGGATTGGGTGCTTCCCTATTTTTGATGAGTAGTTGTGTAGAAAATTCACAAAAATATAAAGCGTTATTAGTTCGAGCAGATTCTTTGAATGCGATAGCAATGCAGCAAAATCAGGAAATGGAGCAATTGCTTGCCGATATTAACGATTTGACAGCCGGTATGCAGTCATTAAGAGAAGCAGAGCATTTACTGACATTGGAGGCAGAAAAAGAAAGTAAAGGCAGTAAATCAAAGCAGCAGATTGCTCGCTTAAAGAACGATATTCAGGCAATTTCTGAAGCTATTGCAGGCTATAAATCTCAGATTGCAAAATTAGAAGGAAAGAGTAAAAGCCAGTCTGCAGAATTTAAAAGAATGATTGCTAATTTAAATGCAGAATTGGAATTGCGTTCAGAAAAGATCAATGAGATTACGGGTCAGTTGGCAGCTACTAATAAGGAGTTGGCAGTAAAAGTTGAAGAGGTAAAGCTTTTAACTCAAAATGTTGATTCTTTGGGTAAAGAATCAAAAGCGCAACAAATTACGATAGCAGAACAGGATCAGACAATCCATATGGCTAATTATTTGATAGGTACCCGTAAGGAGTTGAAGGAAGCTGCAGTAATTTCGCGTCAAGGTATATTCTGTCCGCCGATTGTTTCTTCACAAGCTCAGAATGCAGATTTTATAAGTATTGATATACGTGAAGTGAAGAATATTCCTCTGAATAATAAAAAAGCGAAAATTCTTTCATCACATCCAGCCGATTCTTATGTATTAGAAGCAGATGAAGATGGTAATTTGGTTTTAAAAATCAATGATGAAAAGGCGTTTTGGAAGCAGACAAAGTATTTGGTTGTGATGGTTGGGTAATAAGTAATCAATAAAAATGATAGCGGGAATCAATTCCGCTATTTTTTTTTACTTTATTCATAAAAAAGAGCTGTGTGATTAGCACAGCTCTAATTTCTCATTGTAAGGTGAGAGTTAGGTCTTTAAATTTCATTTACAACAACCAATTGTTTCATACCTGTTTGAACAGCCTCAATATTCATAGGAATAAGGTTGTGGTGACGTGCAGGTAATGATTTTTGTAAACCTTTTTCCAGATTTTCTAAGTTGATAATCGGTTTTACTTTCAAGAAAGCACCCAAAATAATCATGTTAAAGATTTTTGGATTTCCTCCTTCTGCAGCTAAGCGAGCTCCTTCAATCTGATAGATATTGATATCTTTACGAGTCGGGTGGTGAGTGATTCCATTCGGATCGTAAATTAATGTTCCACCAGGTTTTACCTGTGATTCAAATTTATCCATTGACTGTTGGTTCAACACGATTGCTGAATCGAAAGCATTCAATACCGGAGAGCTAATACGCTCATCGCTGATGATAACAGTTACGTTAGCTGTACCACCACGCATTTCAGGACCATAAGAAGGCATCCATGAAACCTCTTGGTCTTGCATGATTCCTGAATAAGCCAGAATCTTTCCCATGGAAAGTACTCCTTGACCACCGAATCCTGCTATGATAATTTCTTCTGTCATACTAATTGAAAATTGAGAATTAATTAAATGTCTTTGATATCTCCCAACGGATATTTCTGGAACATATTGTCACGCATCCATTTGTTTGCATCAACAGGGGTCATTTTCCAGCCAGAGTTACATGTTCCAACAACTTCTACGAAAGAAAGACCTTTATCCAAACGTGTATTTTGGAATGCTTTTTTGATAGCAGCTTTAGTTTTTCTTACAGCTGCAGGAGTATCAGCACTTTGGCGAGTTACATAGCAAGTTCCGTCTAATTGTGCGAGCAATTCTGTGATTTTCATCGGGAAGCCATTCAATTTTGCATCACGGCCATAAGGAGTTGTTGCAGTTACCTGACCCAACAATGTGGTCGGAGCCATTTGACCTCCGGTCATACCATAAATTGCATTGTTGATAAAGATGACAACAATATTTTCTCCACGGTTACATGCATGCATGATTTCAGCACAACCAATAGATGCCAAGTCTCCGTCTCCCTGATAGGTGAATACATATTTTTCAGGATGTAAACGGCGGATAGCTGTTGCTACAGCAGGAGCACGTCCGTGTGCTGCTTCTGCCCAGTCAATATCAATATAGTTGTAAGCAAATACACTACATCCTACCGGAGAAACTCCGATTGTTTGATCTTGGATACCCAGTTCTTCAATCACCTCTGCAACTAATTTGTGAACAACTCCATGGGTACATCCCGGGCAGTAGTGCATTACGTTGTCGGTGAGGAGGCTACTCTTCTTTAGTACGAGATTTTCCTCTTTTATAATATCTGTTAATTCCATGTTTTTCTTAGTTTACAGTTTTGATTAAATCGAAAACTTTTCTTTCAGTGCTACTACAATTTCTTCTGGAGTAGGAACAACACCACCCATGCGTCCGTAGTGGTCAACTTTCACACGTCCATCAACTGCCAGACGAACATCTTCTACCATCTGTCCTGCACTCATTTCCACAGATAAGAAACCTTTCACTTTGCTGCACAAATCTGAAATCGGTTTCATTGGGAACGGATATAATGTGATAGGACGTAACAAACCTACTTTGATACCTGCTTCGCGAGCCAATTGGATTGATTTTTGGCAGATACGTGCTGTAGAACCATATGCAACAAAAATATAGTCTGCATCTTCGCAGTTCAACATTTCGTAGCGTACTTCATTTGCTTCAATTTCACGGTATTTACGTTGTAATTTTTCGTTGAAAACTTCCTGACGGTGAGCTTCCAATTCCAATGAAGTAATGACATGGCGTTCGCGATTCTTTTTGCCGGTCAATGCCCAATCTCCACACTGTTTTTCAATTTCTTCTTCAGTACGTCTCGGTGTATAGTCTGGAAGAACCACTTTCTCCATCATCTGACCGATAACACCATCAGCCAATACCATTGCAGGGTTGCGGTATTTGAAAGCAAGGTCGAATCCTAAAACGACAAAGTCGCTCATTTCCTGTACAGATGCCGGAGCCAATACAATCAAATGATAGTCTCCATGACCACCACCTTTTGTTGCTTGGAAATAGTCACTTTGTGATGGCTGGATAGTACCTAGACCTGGACCTCCACGCATAACGTCTACAACCAAACAAGGAAGTTCTGAACCTGCAATGTAGGTGATACCTTCCTGTTTCAAACTGATACCGGGGCTGGATGACGAGGTCATAACCTTCTTACCACAAGATGCTCCACCATATACCATATTAATTGCAGCCACTTCACTCTCGGCTTGCAAAACAACCATTCCTGTTTCTTCCCATGGCTTGCGCAGCATGAGCGTTTCCATGACTTCAGATTGCGGGGTGATAGGATATCCGAAATATCCATCGCATCCGCAACGGATAGCGGTTTCTGCGATTACCTCATTCCCCTTCATTAATTTTACTTCTGCCATATCTTTACATTTATTTGATTTCTGCTTTATAAACTGTAATTACTGAATCGGGACATACTAATCCACAGCTTGCACAACCGATACAAGCTTCGGGATTTTTCATATAGGAATAGTGATACCCTTTTCCATTTACGTCATGGTGCAGGTCCAGTACGTGAGTAGGACACGCGACAACACACAAGTTACATCCCTTGCAGTGCTCTGTGTCTACAACAATTGCTCCTCTGAATTTTGCCATAATTTTAAAATTATAAATTGTCGAATATTTTAACCTTTTCGTAATGTTTCGTAATCGTATGCGGGTATAAAATTACAGTTTAAAATCAGAACTGCAAAAACATCTTTAGATTTTTCTAGGACCTTCTGATTTTTTAACTGTAATGCCTGCAGTGCTATTACTGATGGTCTTTTCTGAATCTCTCAATGCGGTCCTTCAACGCTTCCATTTTATCCATGCCTACTTGTGAAACGCAAGCTCGTAAACCTTCTCGGTTACTGCCGCAACCTTTTAAAGTAATGGAGGATATTCCATAATAAAGAAGTTCATGTGCCAATTGTGCACCGCTCATGCCGGGATACATGATGGTAAAATAAAAACCATCGGCTACATCATCATCACCATCTTTATCATATACCACCTTGAAGCCTGCGTCGGTGTAAAGTTTTTTCATGGTTGCTGCACGAAGTCCATATTCTTTTACATCAGTTAAAATATTAATGGTTCCTTCGTTAGCTGCTTTCATGATGGCTGCTACTGCATATTGCGGTGAATGTGCTGTACCAGATGATAATGTATATATTAATTTATAGGTGATGGTATAGCCCAGTTTTGCTGAATGGTAGCGTTCCTGTAAATGAGGATATTCTTTATTAATCAGTGCATTTGAAATACACAATAGTCCTAAACGCTGTCCTGCATAGCTAAACAATTTAGAACTTGAAATCATACAGATATAATTGTCCGTGTATTTTGCCACTGTCGGTTGAAACGGTGCTTCTCCCGGATGAGATAAATCCTTGCGGAAGTCCATCGCAAAATAAGCCAGGTCTTCCAGAATGATAACATCGTATTCTGTTGCCAATTTTCCGATAATCTGCAACTCCTCTGCAGTCAGACATACCCAAGACGGATTATTCGGATTGCTATATACAATACTTGCAATATTGCC
>CAJJNP010000013.1 GCA_905193145.1 uncultured Odoribacter sp.
TAAAAATGGGGCTACGGATTCATCTGTTATTCCACAACGTGGAATAGAAGTGGTGGGTACGTTGGGTATAAATATAGCAGACCTATTTAAAATGTAAGTAATAATAAATCAATATTTATGATGAAGAAGAAAATAATAATTGCAGGTATTGTGGTTTTGGCTGTGGTGTTGGGTATATGGGGCTATAATACTTGGTTTGGAACGACGAAAGTGGCATTCGTAAATTTCCAGACAATTAATATGGGAGCAATATCCAAGGCCAATGACAATCCGAAAGTAAAAGTATATGATGTGGCGACAGATTGTCTCGGTGAGTTGGTAAATTATGATATGGTTTTTGTCAACGGTATGGGCTTGAGAATAGTAGAGGATGAACGGGCATTGATACAGAAAGCTGCAGACAAAGGAATACCTGTTTATACGACCATGGCGACAAATCCCGCTAATAATATTTGTTCTTTGGGAGAGGAGCATATTGAAAAGGTTGCGGCTTATTTGAGTGGAGGACGTAAAAACTACCGGAATCTATTGAATTATATTCGCAAGGAAATTGACAAAAAAGTAGGTTCTGTCATACAATCGGAAGAACCGGTGGAACGTCCATGGGACATCCTTTATCATGCCGGATTGGATAATCCGGATGAGGAGGTTGAATTTACATCGGTGACTGCTTATGAAGCTTTTTTGCGGGAGCATGGTTTATATAAAGACAATGCCCGTAAGATTGTCGTTACCGGTCAGATGGCAGATGCTACGGGACTGATTGCGGCTTTGGAAAAATCCGGACATAACGTGTATCCCATTTCCTCTATGAGTAATTTGCTGTCGTTTATGAAAGAAATAGGACCGGATGCTGTAATCAATATGGCACATGGTCGTTTAGGAGATGCTGTTGTTAATTTTTTGAAAGAACGTAATATTGTTTTATTTTCTCCGCTTACAATCAATTCTTTAGTCGAAGAATGGGAGGCTGATCCGATGGGGATGTCTGGCGGTTTCCTTTCACAAAGTGTCGTAACTCCTGAAATTGACGGTGCGATTCGTACATATGCGCTCTTTGCACAATATGCTGATGAGGAGGGAATGCGTCATTCTTTTGCAGTGCCAGAGCGTTTGGAAGTTTTTGTGCAGAATGTGAATAATTATCTGATGTTGAAAACTAAACCGAACAGTGAAAAGCGGATAGCAGTCTATTATTACAAAGGTCCCGGACAGAATGCTATGACTGCTGCAGGAATGGAAGTGGCTCCTTCTCTTTATAATTTGTTGCTGCGCTTGAAATCTGAAGGATATAAAGTGGAGGGATTGCCTTCGTCTGTAGAGGCATTCGAACAGATGATTATGTCTCAAGGTGCTGTATTCGGATCCTATGCAGAGGGGGCTTTTGATGCTTTTATGAAAGATGGTAATCCGGAACTGATAACAAAAGAACAATACGAATCATGGGTAAAACAGGCCTTGCGTCCGGAAAAATATGCAGAAGTGGTAGCAGCGAATGGTGAATTTCCAGGTAGTTATATGTCAACATCTGATGGTAAACTAGGTGTTGCTCGTTTGCAATTTGGCAATGTTGTGCTTTTGCCGCAAAATGCCGCAGGTTCTGGTGATAATTCATTTCAAGTGGTGCACGGGACCAATGCAGCTCCCCCTCATACTTACATCGCTTCTTATCTTTGGATGCAATATGGATTTAAAGCAGATGCATTGATTCATTTCGGTACTCATGGCAGTTTGGAGTTTACTCCTAAAAAACAGGTGGCTTTGTGTAGCAATGATTGGCCAGATCGTTTGGTGGGTGCTGTGCCTCATTTTTATATCTATTCTATTGGTAATGTAGGGGAAGGTATGATTGCTAAACGTCGTTCGTATGCCGGATTGCAAAGTTATTTGACTCCTCCTTTTATGGAAAGCAGTGTCCGTGGAATCTATCGGGACTTGATGGAGAAAGTGAAGATATATAATGCTAAGTTGGGGGCAGAGAAACCGGTAGCTCAGGCTGAGCTGGACAAAGCCTCTTTGGCTGTAAAAGCTTCGACAGTTAAGATGGGTATCCATCGGGAGTTGGGATTGGATAGTGTATTGACGCGTCCTTATTCTGAAGATGAAGTTTTGCGTATTGAGAATTTTGCAGAAGAATTGGCTACTGAAAAAATTACAGGTCAATTATATACGATGGGAGTTCCCTACGAAAAAGAACGTATTGTATCTTCTGTTTATTCAATGGCAACCGAACCGATTGCCTATAGTCTGTTTGCATTGGATAAAATGCGTGGTCAGGTTGATGCAAAGGTTGTTGAACACAAATCAGTGTTTACTCAACGCTATATCGAGCCTGCTCGTAAGTTGGTCGGACGTCGTTTGTCCAATCCGCGGGAGGTTAGTGATGAGGAGATATGTCGTTTGGCTGGAATTTCTATGAAAGATTTGGCTAAAGCTCGTGAAATTGAAAAAGAGCGTAATGCGCCTAAAGGTATGATGGCCATGATGATGGCTGCGCAAAAAAAATCTGCTCCTGACATGTCCCAAATGATGTCTCGGATGGGTAAACAGAAAAAAGAGTATACAAAAGAAGAGATAAATATGGCCTTGGCAGTGATGGAGATAGAACGGACAGTGAAAAATATAGGTCTATACAAACGACAGTTGGAGCAAAGTCCTGAAAATGAGTTGGCCGGCATGATGAATGCCTTGAGCGGCGGATATACAGCTCCTTCTCCCGGTGGAGATCCGATAGCCAATCCAAATACATTACCAACCGGGCGTAATATGTTTTCTATCAATGCAGAGGAAACACCTACGGAATCAGCATGGGAAAAAGGTGTTCAATTGGCGAAAAGTACAATTGATATGTACCGGAAAAGGCATGACGGAGCTTATCCGAAAAAAGTAAGTTACACGCTTTGGTCAGGAGAATTTATTGAAACAGGTGGAGCAACGATTGCTCAGGTGCTTTATATGTTGGGAGTAGAGCCGATTCGTGATGCTTTTGGGCGTGTTAGTGATTTGCGTTTGATTCCTTCTGCTGAATTGGGCCGTCCGCGTATAGATGTTGTTGTACAGACTTCAGGACAATTGCGCGATCTTGCAGCCTCTCGTCTGTTTTTGGTAAATCGTGCTGTAGAAATGGCTGCAGCATCTAAGGATGACCAATTTGATAATATGGTGACAGCAGGAGTTGTTGAAGCAGAGCGTGCATTGATGGAAAAGGGAATCACTCCCAAAGATGCTCGTGAAATGGCAACTTTCCGTGTATTTGGTGGTGCCAATGGTATGTATGGAACAGGTATTACGGGGATGGTAGAGGCTGGCGACCGTTGGGAAAGTGAAGAGGAAATTGCCGATACTTACTTGAATAATATGGGTGCTTATTACGGCAATGAAAAAAATTGGGAAACATTCCGACAGTATGCTTTTGAAGCAGCATTGACTCGTACGGATGTTGTTGTACAACCTCGTCAGAGTAACACCTGGGGTGCATTGAGCCTGGACCATGTGTACGAATTTATGGGAGGAATGAACCTAGCAGTCCGCAATGTCACGGGTAAAGATCCGGATGCTTACCTGAGCGACTATCGCAACCGAAACAATAACCGTATGCAGGAATTGAAAGAGGCTATAGGGGTAGAATCGCGAACCACTATTTTTAATCCCGCTTATATCAAGGAAAAAATGAAAGGTGAAGCTTCTTCAGCCAATACATTTTCTGAAATTGTCCGTAATACTTATGGTTGGAATGTAATGAAGCCTAAGGCTGTAGATAAAGAGTTGTGGGATGAGATTTATAATGTGTATGTGAAAGACAAATTCAATTTAGGGCTGAAGGAATTTTTTGAAAATCAAAATCCTGCGGCTCTTGAAGAAATGACTGCCGTTATGCTTGAAACGGTGCGTAAGGGCATGTGGAAAGCAAGTGAGCAGCAGGAGGCAGATTTAACCCAATTGCATACAGAACTGGTGAATAAGTATAAGCCATCTTGTTCGGGTTTTGTTTGTGATAATGCAAAATTGCGTGATTTCATAGCATCGAAAGTGGATGCACAGACTGCTGCTGAGTATCAAAAGAATATTTCGCAAATTCGTGAATCAGTGGCTCAAAATGACAATAAAGGTATGGTGATGAAAAAAGAGGAGTTTAATCAGGTGGCTGAACAGCAGACTCAGCAGGTGGATAGTCTGTGGATTGCAATTGCTGTGGTACTGGTGTTGGTCGGTTTGGCGGTCTTGATGCGGAGAAGACGTAAAAACAATGCTTAACTATGGATACAATTGTTTGGATTCTGATATTTATTACTGCTTTCAATTTTTTATTGAAGCAGACTTTCTGGAGATGGAAGGCAACTTCGGTTGCCTCCATCCTTCTGGCATTGTTTATTGTATTGACTTGGGGATACGCTATTGAACAGTCGAAAACACAGATTGCCGATTGGTTGGCCAATCAGGCATTGATGTTGGATACATCGGTTGTGTTGACGGTAGAGGTGTCTTTGCAAATGGCATTTTGTCTGTTATCTGTACATGTGACAAATATGTTTCCGGTAAGAAAAAGAATGCGGTTTGCGTATCGTCTGCTTTATTGGTTTCCGGGAGTATTGGTTTTCCCCGTATTGTTTTTCGGACTGACCCAGTTGATTTTTACATTGCCGGGAGTTGCTTTTCAAACAGTAGCTTGGGGCTTTGCAATTGCCGTATTGCTGTTGATTCCGTTAGGGCGTTGGGGATTGCGTCGGCTTTTGCCGGAAACAGATTTGCGTTTGGAATTGCTATTTCTTACCAATGCTCTTGTTGCTATTTTAGGTATTGTGGCAACAGTAAACGGTCAGACTGCCGTGAAAGGAGTGGCAACAGTTGATTGGTTGGCGCTTGCCGGATGTATCGGGATATTTATTGTCGGAGGTATACTGGGGCTGCTCCGGCAACAGGTGCGGAAGAGATAAAAAGAATGTTTACATGTAATTTTTGATTCAATAATTAATTAAATAATAAGAAGATGAATACAATTTCTGACATCATGTTTTGGATATCAACAGGTTTGCTTGTTCCTGTTATCGTGTTATTGATAGCGTTGTTTTTCCGTTCGCTTTTATTGGTGGGAAGCTTTTTCGGACAGTATCTTGCCATTCGCAAAACCGACAAAATGCTACGAGAACAGTTAGAGACTTTGCGTCTTGCAAATCTGGACGAATTTGACGGGAAATTGCCTGCTAACAACAAATCCTTGGTTGTGACTTATATGCGCCGTATCATGGAAGCACGGGAGAGTCACGCTCAAGTGCAACGTCTTTTGGCAAATTTTGAGATAGCAGCCGATAAAGATTTAGCGACCTCTAAAACACTTACCAAATTGGGCCCGATTCTGGGGTTGATGGGAACTCTGATACCTATGGGGCCGGCTTTGGTGGGATTGTCGACAGGAGATATCGCTTCCATGGCCTATAATATGCAGGTCGCTTTTGCCACAACGGTTATTGGCTTATTTGCCGGGGCAATAGGTTTTTTGACTCAGCAAGTGAAGCAGCGTTGGTATCTTCAGGATATGACAAACTTGGAATTTTTAGCTGAATTGATAAACGAAAAACGTAACCGGGCATGAAACGTAATTTATTGAAAAAAGAGGAGGACAGCGATCCAATCAGTGTGGTTTCAAATCTGTTTGATGTGGCAATGGTCTTTGCAGTCGCATTGATGGTGGCGCTGGTTACAAGATATAATATGACAGAAATGCTTTCCAAAGAGGATTTTACAATGGTAAAGAATCCCGGGAAAGAAAATATGGAAATCATTACTAAAGAGGGAGAAAAGATCAATCGATATACACCCTCTGAAAATCAGCAGCAATCCGGCACACGCGGAAAGAAAGTGGGGATTGCCTACGAGCTGGAAAACGGAGAAATAATCTATGTCCCGGAATAACTTCCAGACTAAAAGTGTTACATTTGGCTGTTGAATTCCATGAACAGCCAAATCACATGATAACTTGTAAAAAAAACGAACGGAAAGCAGAGGAAACTGCCTCTTTCCTTTTTGAACGGGAACGGATAAAGTTGCAACGCAGTTTTTCGGCAATGATAAAAGTGGTCGGTCCCGTATGTAATCTGGATTGCGATTATTGTTATTATCTGGAAAAAGATGCTCTTTATCCGGGTACACCCTTTACTGTGGCAGCCTTCGGAATGCGGGAGGAGATGCTTGAGAAGGTAATCCGTGATTATATATTGTCACAGCCACAGGAACACATTGAGTTTATCTGGCATGGCGGGGAACCGACTTTGTTGGGATTGGACTATTTCCGGAAAATACTTTCTTTGCAGAAAAAATATGGGGACGGAAAGGTGATATCCAACTCCTTGCAGACGAATGGCACGCTTATCAATGATGAATGGGCAGCATTCTTGGCAGCCAATCATTTTTTGTGCGGACTTTCGATTGACGGTCCGGAGCATTTGCATAACCGTCATCGTTGTCATCCCAATGGTAAAGGATCTTGGGCTGAGGTGGTAGCCTGTGCCCGTCTTTTTCGGAAACATGGAGTGGAATTCAATACCATGTCGGTGGTAAATGCTTCGAATAGTAAAGAACCGGTTGCCGTGTATGATTTCTTGAAAGAGTTGGGTAGCCGTTTTATGCAGTTTACGCCGATTGTAGAACGCATATCGTTGGATGAAAATGCCGTATTGTCTATTGTTGACAATCGCTATGCAAAAGAGACGGCTTTGATGCAGGAAAATGTCAGTGCAGAGGCATGGGGAAATTTCCTTTGTCGTATTTTTGACCGTTGGATAAAGTCGGATGTCGGTTATTGCTATATCAATTGGTTTGACAATACCTTGGCCGCTTACATGGGCGAGCAGCCGGCACTTTGTTCGATGAGGACTTATTGTCCTTGTTCTTTGGCTATCGAGCACAATGGGGATGTTTATAGTTGTGATCATTTTGTATTTCCCGATTATCGGTTAGGTAATTTGACTGACGAGAGTTTGACAGAAATGGTCAAGAGTGATCGCCAGCTATATTTTGAGCAGTATAAACAAGATTCCTTATCCTCTCGTTGTAGGGGATGTGATTACCTTTTTGCTTGTGGAGGAGATTGTCCTAAAAATAGAATACAGATCACTCCCGAAGGAGATTCAGTATCTACGCTTTGTGGCGGTTTTAAAATGTTTTTTGAACATACCCGTCGCTATTTTGAATATATGGCCAATGAGTTAAAAAATAATCGCCCTCCAGCGAATGTGATGAAGGTAAAATTAGGATAAAATGATAATTGAATGATGAGACAAACTATATTGTTTTCAAGTATTGCTGTCGTAATGGGTAGCGTTCAAGCTGAGGCGACAAAACCTGCCAAGGTAAAGAAAAAGCCTAATGTTGTTTTTATCATAGCCGATGATTTGGGTTACGGAGATTTGAGTTGCTATGGTCAGGAAAAATTCCGGACGCCCAATATTGACCGTTTGGCGAGAGAAGGTCTGCGTTTTACGCAATGCTATTCCGGCACCACTGTCAGTGCGCCGTCGAGAGCCTGTTTGATGACAGGGTTACATTCCGGACATGCGCCGATTCGAGGCAACAAAGAGGTATTGCCTGAAGGGCAGATGTCCCTGCCTGCCGGGACAACTACGCTTTTCAGCATTTTCAAAGCGGCAGGATATTCCACCGGTTGCTTTGGTAAATGGGGATTGGGAGCTCCGGGTACAGAAGGCGACCCTAACCGTCAGGGGGTAGATGATTTCTATGGATACAATTGCCAGTTGCTGGCGCACAACTACTACGCCGACCATCTCTGGGACAACGGGCAACGGGTGGAATTGCCGGAGAATGCGGATGGAGCTTATGGTAGCTACACTCAGGATTTGATTCACGAACAGAGCTTGCAGTTTTTGGATGAAAACCGGGACCGTCCTTTTTTCCTTTTTTTGTCTTATGTATTGCCGCATGCTGAACTAATCGTTCCCGAAGACAGTATTATCCGGAAATTCCGGGGAAAATATCCTGAAGAGCCTTTTCAGGGATGTGATTCAGGTCCCTATTTCCGCAAGGGGGGATATTGTTCGCAGAAAGAACCCCATGCGACCTTTGCAGCGATGGTTTATCGTCTGGATGTCTATGTCGGACAAGTGGTCGAGCGGCTCAAATCACTGGGTTTGTACGATAATACTTTGATTGTTTTTTGTAGTGATAACGGTCCGCATCAGGAAGGTGGTGCCGATCCTGATTTTTTCAATAGCAACGGTATTTACCGGGGGTATAAGCGTGATTTGTACGAAGGCGGCATCCGAGTGCCGTTCATCGTCTCTTGGCCGGGCGTGGTCGCAGAGGGGCAGACCGATTTTCTTTGCTCATTTTGGGATATGTTGCCCACTTTTGCCGATTTAACCCGTATAAAACAGAATGGAGCTACCGATGGAGTCAGTCTGATGCCGTTATTGACCGATAGGGGCAAGCAAAAAGAGCATCCGCATCTGTATTTCGAATTTCATGAGGGAGGAGGGCGACAGGCTGTCCGTCAGGGGGATTGGAAGTTGGTCCGTTTGGGTGTATCGCAGAGTGAAGATAAAGTTCGGACTGAATTGTACAACCTGGCTGCCGATCCGTCAGAGATTCATGATGTTGCCAAACTTTATCCGGATAAAGTAGCTGAATTAATGGCGATTATAAAATCAGAGCATAAGTCGGATACAAATTGGCCTTTATTAAAAACAGAGCGCGAACAATTGCAAAAGAATTAATCTATTTTAAAACGTTCCAATGTATAAAATGATTATATTTGCTTTATTGTCGAACACAACATTTACATTATGAACGCAAAATTTTTATTAATGGGTGCTTTAGTCGTAGCACTGGCAGGCTGCAAAGGTTCTGCAACCAAAAATTCGACACAAGCCAAAACAACGGAGGCTGCAACCGAAGTGGCAACCAAGGCCAACGATTTCTATGGCACATATGAAGGAACGCTTCCTTGTGCGGATTGTGAAGGTATCAAAACGACCCTTACGGTGAATGCCGATTCAACCTACTATCTCAAGAGCGAATATTTGGGAGTAAAAGACGGTATTTTTGAAACAAACGGAGTTTATAATCTCCTGAATAATGATTTGTTGGAATTGATTACTCCCTCTTCAGGAGAAAAGACCTATTACAAAATTCTGGAAAATTCTGTGATGTTGTCTGATGAAAAAGGCACCATTAATGAGGGTGAACTTGCAGAATATTATGTTCTGAAAAAGAACTGATATTGTAGATATATTTTGTCAAGGATATAAAAGCCAACTGATTCCTGAACGGACGGTTGGCTTTTTTGATTTATGCTTGTTCCGTCTGTGAACATCTCCGTTCTATCTCCTGCCTTTCCTCTTCTCAAACATATTTTAAATTCATGTCAAATAGTAGTCAAAGATATGGTTTTGTTATCTTTGATATATATTTGTCATATAGATGACATATTTTTGATATAAATTTAAGTGGGAGGGGAGATAGGGAGAAGAGGGAGGGATTTAGCTGTTGTGTCTTTTACTAGTATAAGTTTACTGATTTCAAAGTAAAGTTTTTTATGAAAATATTTGTTTTATTCAATATAAATAATATATTTGTAGTGTGATGTAATTTAGTTTTGAGAAAGGAGGTGTTATAGGCAGGTTATGTACAAAAAAGCATTTGAAATAGTGATGTTAGAATTATTATGTTAAATTTAAATCATGGAGACTATGAAAAAATATGTGAAATTCTTATTGTTATTGATGGCATCTTTAATTTGGAAAGAATCTTATTCTCAAAATTGGTCATATGAGGTAACTGTTCCATTGGGTGGAACTTTGTCGGTGCGTTTGAGCGATTTTTTTAAAACAGAAGATGATGCTGTATTGTTATGGAAACAAGCAGCTCCAGGGGCTGAGTATAGTTTTGTGACAAGATTGGAGCGGGTTCAAGTATACATGCAGGGTCATATGGTTGGATCAGATGCAGGTTTGTATATATTTCAAGGCAAGGATTATAATGGTAAAATGCAATATCTTGAAGTTACAGTGAATGTTTCTTATCCCAAGAATTTAAAATCAAGCATAAGTCGTTTGAAATATGTTTCGAATATTGGCTTTGCTTTGAAGCCTCGTGAATTATGGTTGTGTTAATTGAAAAAATCTAGCTTTATGGACACGCACGCTTTTTTCTTGATAATGCGGAATGAGATGAAGTTGCAGATGCGTAGTTGGGTATTCCGCTTTTTTGTAGTCTTGTCTTTGGTGGGAATCGTTGCGTGTCAGATGTACAGGCAGGGGGGCGACGGCATGCATTGGAAAATGGTGGGGCTCCCTTGTTCCATTCCATTGGTGAATGCTTATTTGTTTTGTCTGGTTCAGTCTCTTTTTCTGATAGTCGTTATGTCGGATTTCCCTAAGCGTCTGGTCCGTTCCGGTTTGCGTGACGGGGTATTGGTTCGTCCGTTTGGGAATACGGTGTATTATTGGGGTTCGCTGGCAGGTGTTTTTCTCTCTTTTATGATTGTTTGTCTGTTGGCGATGTTTATGGAGATGTTGGTGGTGCATTCGGTCAGTCTTTCTCCTTTTCGCTTGGGATATTATCTTTTTTATCTGTTGACTTTGACGATTCCCTGTTGGGTGTTTGTCTCCGGTTTGATGGTGTTTTTAAGCCGTTATACTTCAAGGTTGATTGCTTTGCTGGCTGGGGTATTGTGGTGGCTGGGAAGCATCTGGTGGTTGCCTTATGTCAGTCATGGCACTTTTGATTTCTTTGCTGTGGGGGTGCCTAATTTGTTTTCGGATATGGTGGGTCATATAAATCTGTCGGCTTATTTGCACCATCGTTTGATTTATTTCTTTGCAGGGATTGGTTTTTTGCTGTTGGGTCTGGGGAGGCTGGGACGGATTCCCAATAGGGAAATCAGGGGCGTTTGCAGTTGGTGTGGTTTGGGTGTGCTTGTGATGGGGCTGGGGTGTCTGTTTTTGCTTGAGTATCGTTATCGGGATGACCGTATGGTGCGCCACGAGTGGAAAAATACGTTTGAACATTATTGGAACGAAACGACATGCCGTGTAAAGAATCATCGGATTCGGTTGGCTCAGCACGACAATGTTTTGGAAGTGGGCAGTGATATGACGGTTTATAATCCCGGCAGGGCTGCATTGGACAGCATTGTCCTGTTTTTGAATCCCGGACTGCATATACGTGAATTGCGTTGCGGAGCGGAAGATTTGAGCTATACGAGAAGCGGTCTGGTCGTTGTTGTGCATCGTAGTCTGCCTGCTACGGACAGTCTGGTGTTGCATTGGGAGTATGGCGGAACGGTGGACGACCGTGTCTGCGATTTGCATCTGTCCGACAAAGAGTATGAGGATGTCTTTCATGCCGATAATTTTTTCCCGACGGGTCGGCGGGGTGCGTTTGTCCACAGGGATATTTTATTGTTGACTCCTGCCTGTATGTGGTATCCGGTGGCTTTCCCGCCCGTGAATCCGTTGGGTGAAGCGTTTACGCATTGGGATTTTACATCATTCCAACTGACGGTTGCGCAACCTTCGCAGCGTTGTGTCGTTTCCCAAGGGAAATGTGTCCGACAGGGGGATTCTGTCTGTTTTTCTTCTTGCCTGTCCCCCGGGATTTCTGTTTATGCAGCGGATGTAAACAGTTATTCGATTCCTTTGCATCAGACGTTAAAACTGGATTGTTATGCAGGCAAGTGGGGAGAAATATTGAAGAATTGTTTCGGTAAGGTCAGGCGGTCGGTATTTTCCCGTTATATGAAGGAAGACGGGAAGAAGTATACCGGATATGAGCCTGAAGATTACGAGGCTGTCCTTTGGGACGAGGACGGCAATGTCCGGATTGCTTGTGTGGAAACTCCGGTGTCTTTTGTGCCTTCGGGTTACAGGGTGGAGCCTGTAGATGTAAAAGTGGAGCCGGGCATGTTTTTTTGTCCGGAATATATGTTTTTCCCATCTTATTGTACCGGTTCTTTAAGCGGGGATTTTCAGACGTATGATGATTGTTCTCTGGTATTTGATGAATTGTTTTACACGATGTTCGTTTCTATGTCAACGGTTGGCAGCCATCCGCTGCCGGGAATGGATAGGGTGGTCTCGCCGGTGGCAAGGCATGCCGCCAATCTGGTGTTTAGACTGCCACGGTATAGAATGTATTCCGGGAAATATCCTTTTATGGGAGTTGTATTTGAATTGTTGAGACGATCTTATGGGGAACCGCTGCATTTTAATTTGGAAGGTATAGCCCATGCAAATGAGGACGGGGATGAAAATGTTTATGATTATCTGATGGGTAGGACATTGGGAGAAATCTTGTCGGACAATGCTTTGGATGAGCGTTTGAAGTATGAAGCACTGTATGTGAAAGCAAAGGAGTTGTGGTCATATTTTGCGCTCGTTGTCCCGGAAGAGGAATTGGCAGCCTCTTTGGACAGTATTGCTGCGGTGGCTGTCGGGGAAGTAAGTTACGATTCGTTGATGGCAGGGTGGAACAGGCGTGGGCTGTCGGATGCGGATTCCTTGACGGATGTCTGGTATGCAACCAGACATACCCACTATTTCAAGGTAAAGGATGCGGTACGCTATTATAATGAACAGACCGGATTGTATAGATTGGAGGCTTGGGTCCGGAATATGGGAGATTGCGGAGGATTTTTTTCTGTTAATTATGGAGGTGTATTTGAACCTAAGAGTGTTCATTTTTATTTCGCACCTCATGAAGCAAAATATTTGTCATTTTGTGAAGAGGGTATAGGTTATATGTATGCTTATTTGTCTGCCAATCGTCCGATTGTCTGGAGGGGAGATAATGGACATTGTTCCCGAGAGATGGTGGAATCTTGGAAGCCGGGTTTTGTTTCTCGGACGATTTCGGATGCGGAGTTTGAAAAGTCGGATGAAAATGTATGGCTTGTCGATGATACGGATGACGGATTTGAGGTGAAAAATAGTAATGAGTCATGGTTTCGGCGCAAATTTGGCAAGAAACCGGCTTATCGTGTCATCACGCGTTCCGGCAGGACCTCCGATTGGGTACCTGCGTACCATACTTCGGCTTGCGGGGATTCCATTCGCGGATATCATTGTATAGGCGGAGGAGTCGGGGAATCGACAGCGACATGGCGGGTTGCATTGCCCCGCGGATATTATGAGATCTGGGTAAAGGTATTCAAGGATTATATCGCTACATTTCCGGGTATAAAAGCCTTCCCTTCTTCTGTTGTCAACTACTATACGGTTTGTTATGGGGATAAACAGGAAGAGATAGAATTGCCATTGGATGAAGAACTGGAGGGCCTTCCCTCAGGTTGGGTGTCTTTGGGAAAATTTGATTTTCCGGAAGGAGAAGTCCGGGTAATACTTTCCGATAAGGAGGTTAACAAGGATAAAGATGTTGCGATTATTGCGGATGCTGTGAAATTTGTCCGGTTGGAGTAGTTGCTGATGTTTTGTGTTATAATAATTTCTCGGATTGTTGGGAATGCTGGATGTTTTTCATTAGTTTTGCAAGATTAACTTTATGTACATATTGTGAATATTGCAATAAAACAGATACAACATGGCGATGAACAGGCTTTCCGAAGTTTGTTTAATGAGTACTACCAAGGGTTGTGTGTGTTTGCGTCTGCCTATTTGAAAGATGATGCGTTGTCGGCGGATGTTGTGCAGGAGGCTTTTGTGAAGTTTTGGGCTCGTCGGGGGAATTTCGATGATGCTGTTAAAATCAAGTCTTTTCTTTATACCGTTGTCAGGAACGACTGCCTGAATATCGTGCAGCGTCAGAAGATTGTGCGGGAAGATATCTCTGTGATTGAAAACAAAGGCTTTTTTCATAATAATTTGATAGAGACAGAGAGCTATCGTATTTTTTATGCAGCTGTAGAAACGCTTTCGCCTCAGGGAAAAGAGGTGATTCAATTGGCTTTGGACGGGTTGAAAAACAGTGAGATTGCCGACCGTTTGGGGATTGCCGAAAGCTCTGTCCATACACAGAAAAAGATTGCCTACAAAAAATTAAAGGAGGCTTTGAAGGACTATTATTATCTGCTTTATCTGTTCTTGGGATAATATTGAAAATCAATTGGGGCTTAATAAAATCGTCAACTAGCGACCAGTTTATGGAAGCATTAGGATTGCCGACAAGCAGAAGACAAAATCGAGGGTTGAAACTCTAAAATGCACCCCAAGTCGTAATAATTTGCCCGTACAAGGCTTATTATTATGACTTTTTTGTAATTTTGCAGTTGGTTAGGGGTGGTATTAAGCCGCAAAGCATTCTATAATGTCCGATTTTCTTTAAGAATTTCGGACATTTTATTGCTATATCAAGAGTAATATCGTATCTTTGCAAGTGGAATCATTGTGGATATGAAGACGATACTGACGAAGGAAATACGAAACATCATAGACCGAAACGGACCGAACAGGCTTTATATGGTGAGTGATTTTGCCCATCTGAATAATGACGGGCTAGTTACTCGTGCGCTTTCCCGATTAGAGAAAGAGGGTGTGCTCATTCGTCTTTCTCAAGGTCTATATCTATATCCATTACGGAATAAGTTCGGTGTACTTCGTCCCTCTATAGAAGATATTGCATACGCTATAGCGGAAAAGGATAAGGCTCGTATTATACCTAGTGGATTGACAGCATTGAACAAATTGGGACTTTCCACACAGGTCACGATGAATGCAATCTATCTGACAGATGCCACAGCAAGGGAACTTACTATCGGAAACCGTAAAATCATATTCAAGCGTAGCGTACCTCGCAATTTTGCCTACAAGACAGACTTGTTCCCACTTATAGTCGCTGCCATGAAAGAATTAGGGAAAGATAACGTGACAGATGAACAGGTTGCAATCATAAAACAAGCCATTGAAAAATATGGTAGTCCTGATGAAATCAAATACGATTACAGCATTGCCCCGCAATGGATTAAACAAAGACTTGCATTATGAATTTTACTAAGCTTATAAAAGAAGAACAACTTACCATTTTGGCTAATGTAGCCGAAGATAAAGGGATTGTGGACAATGCCGTAGAAAAGGACTACTGGGTCAGTATGGTGTTACGTGCCATATTTTCTTTGCCGTATGCAGCAGCTTTTGTTTTCAAGGGCGGAACAAGCCTTAGCAAAGGTTGGGGATTAATAGAACGGTTTTCGGAAGATATTGACCTTGCAATAGATCCCCAATATCTCGGCTTTACAAATATTGAGACTAAAAGTCAACGGACTAAGTTGCGGAAAGACTCCAAGAAGTTCATAGATGGCTCTTTCGCGCTCGACGTTGAGACCAGATTAAAAGAGTTTGGGCTATCAGAGAGCTGTAAGGTTATAGTTCCGGAGACATCTGTCAGTGACCTTGATCCTGTGGTCCTGTTTGTCGAGTATAATTCAGTGCTACAAACGAAAATGCAATATATACCCGAACGAGTCAAAGTTGAGATAAGCTGTCGTTCACTCATGGAACCGTCAGAAGATGTGGAAATGCGTTCTATGATAGAAGATGCTTATCCAGGTGAAGAGTTCTCATTACCTATATTCACTGTTCCTACCGTAGTGCCAGGACGAACATTCCTGGAAAAGGTTTTTCTTTTGCATGAAGAGTTTAACCGTCCCAATGGCTGTACGCATATCGAACGTATCACACGACACATGTATGACATTGTAAAGATGATGGATAAACCGTTTGCTATGGAAGCAATGCAGGATGTACAATTATACGAGGACATTGTGACTCATCGTAAAAAGTTTACGGCTTGGAGTGGATTGGACTATACGAGTCATCTTCCACACACAATATCGTTCCTGCCTCCTGAAAGCATCGAAGATGTTTTGCGTGACGACTATAAGCAGATGCAAATTGGCTTCATCTATGCCAATGCACCTTCTTTCGATGAGATTATGGAACGATTGAGTGAGTTGCAAAGCAGATTTAGGACATTGGTATGGAAAAATAATCGTTGACGGTGGCTCTACTCTTTTTGTTTGCAAAATTACTTTGTGTAGAGCTGTCAGGCTGTATGTTTTATATGGCTTTCAGACAGTTTTAATTGGCACTCAACTAAATCGTTGTAAATCCGTCAGTATCGTGCAGCGTCTGTGGCTAATAAAGAGCAACTATCATTGTACTATGGCATAGGTTGTTATGTCTCTAAGAACTCTCGTGAGGGCTATTGGGGCAAAGGTGCAATAGAAGCAATTAGCCGGTAACTACAAAAGGAGTTGCCCGGAATTCGTGGATTCTCGGCAACGAACATAAAGAATATGCGCTCATTCTACGAAGAGTGGTCACCCATTATAAATCGCCAGCCAATGGCTGACAAATTTAATTGGCCGGATTTTGTTGCCATTGGTTTTAGTCACCATATTGAAATTATAACAAAGGCGAAGTCGTTAGATGCTCGTTTGTTCTATATTCACGAATCAGCCACACGGTTTTGGAATAAGTACACTTTGAGGGATTATCTCAAAGCAGATTTATACAACCATCGCGGAACACTCCCTAATAATTTCACAGCCACAATGCCTAGTACAAAACAGGCATTCTTCAATCGTGAACTAAATTCGCTTGTTGTCGTTGAGTTGAAATCAGGAAAATTTCGCTCTTCGTACTTGGGTCAGTTAAGTACATATCTGTCGGCTCTTGATAAATATGTAAAGAAACCGCACGAAAACCCTGTAATTGGCATCTTGTTATGTCGTGATATGAATCAATCATTTGTCGAGTTTGCAATTAGAGATTATGACAAGCCTATGGGTGTTGCAACTTATCGAGCAACGAAAGATATGCCCGAACGATTACGCAATGCGCTACCCGATATTGAAGAATTAAAGAAACTGCTATAATTGAAATGCAGGAGAAAGAAAATTATCATCATTCTCTTTTCGTCTGCATTTCTTTTTGTACCTTTGTGGCATCAGAGTTATCACATTGGAGCATAACAATGAAGAACTCAGAAACACGAACGGTTGCTATCTCGTTACCCAATTTTCAAGCAATCCGAATAACCGTTTAATTCTAAGATAATTGCAAATTCTGCGATTTTTTTTTCAAAAAAAAGTGGGAATTGGCTTCCCCATAAAAATGCTTTTTTGTGTTTTATTATAAACGGAGGTTGTTATAAAGAACATGAAAAAGGCATGAATACAGAAAAGGATTTTGAGATAGCGAAAAAGATTGCCCATGTATTGTCGGGAGATTGCTCTGAGGAAAACAAGAGCAGTTTGGATGAATGGTTGTCTGAGTCGGAAGACAATCGAAATCTTTATGAACATATTTTAGACGGGCGCAATTGCGAAAAATATCAAAAGAAAGCGGCTGAGTTTGACAAGACGGTCGGGTGGGAAAAATTATCACATAAACGTCATCAGAAATCTGCAGGTCGACAAATACAGATGCGTCGTCGGTTTTTGCGTTGGGTAGCAGTCATATCATTGGTTTGTGGAATGGGAGTTGCGGCGAGGTTGTATTGGGAGCAAAAAATGGAGGCCGAAAAGCAGGTGGCACAGAATGAAGTGGTGCAAGGTGGTACGCGTGCAATGTTGACTTTGGCGGATGGGAAAGTGGTGGACTTGGAAAAGACCAAGGGGGGGATTGTTGAAAAGCAATCGGCAACAAATATTTATAATCAGGGAGATAATTTGATATATGAAGACAGTTTGGTGCAAACTGTCGAAGAAGTGGTTTTTAATAAGGTGACTGTTCCGCGTGGGGGTGAGTTCAAACTGACCCTTAGCGACGGGACTGTTGTTCATTTGAATGCGGAGACTGTCTTGAATTTTCCGGTTCGTTTTGTTGGAAACACCCGTGAAGTGGAATTGCATGGAGAGGCTTACTTCGAGGTTGCCAAAGATGCAGAAAGACCTTTTATCGTGAAAACATCCCGATATAATATCGAAGTGTTGGGTACTCACTTCAATGTGGCGGATTATGAAAATGATGAATTTGTGCATACCACTTTGGTTGAAGGCAAGGTGGCTGTGTCGGGACCGGGAGTCCGTCAACGGATATTGCAGCCGAACGAGCAGTTTGTATTGGATAAGAATACCGGGAAGCAAGATGTGAAAACCATTGATGTCAGTTATCTGGTGGCTTGGAAAGATGCTCGTTTCCGCTTCCGGGATGTTCGTTTGGAAGATATTATGCATGCCATTGAGCGTTGGTATGATGTCACCGTGTTTTATGAAAATCAGGAAGTGAAAGATTATCGTTTCGGGTTCAATGTAGGACGTGACGAATCGATAGATCCTCTTTTACGCATATTTGAAGCTAATGGAAAGGTAAAAATAGATAGAAATGGAAAAGTTTTAAGGATAAGGCGTGGTAGATAAAAAAGCAGGGATGTTGCAGCATCCCTGCCGATTGACCATTTTGCTTTGTCAAAATAATCAACATAAAAATTAAATTACAAATTTATGAAAAAATTGCGACTTATGTTTAGATGGACATTTGTATTTGTTCTGTTGGGAATGTTGCATGTTCATGCAAACGTTTACCCTCAGAACGGGCAACAGGTTAGGCTTTCTATGAAGGAAGCCAGTCTGAAGGATGTGCTTTGGGCGATAGAAAGCCAGACTTCGTTTGTTTTTATGTATAATGAAGAAGACTTGGATAAAATCGGTAAGGTGGATGTGGATGTACAAGGGGATGATATCCGGACTATTTTGAATGCCTGCCTGAAGAACACCGACTTGACTTATGTGTTGCAGGATGAGGTGGTTGTGATAAAACCGGCAATTCCTCAAAAAACGGTAAAGGAGTTGGTGCTGAAAGGGAAGGTGGTCGATGAAAGAAAAGAGCCGTTACCGGGTGTAACCATATTGGTGAAGGGTACTACCGTGGGTGCAGTGACCGATGCTAATGGGCAGTTTACTATGACTGTGCCGGAAACTGCTCACTTGGCATTGGTGTTTTCTTTTATCGGTATGGAGTCGGTAGAGGTGGCATATAAAGCTCAGAAAGAGTTTTATGTGGTGATGAAAAGTGCTAAAGAGGAGTTGGAAGAGGTGGTTGTAACGGGATATACCATGTTGAAAAAAGAAAGTTTTACCGGTAATGCCACTACTGTCAATAAAGACCAGTTGTTGAAGACAAACAACAAGAATGTGATTGCTGCTTTGCAGGCATTTGACCCTTCGTTCCGTATCAAAGACAATAAGTTGTTTGGTTCAGACCCGAACTCTTTGCCGGAGTTTACGATTCGTGGAGAAGGTAGTATTGGTATGAACCGTGGTCTGGAAATGGAGAAAGCAAGACGTTCTCAGAGAACTTCGCTGAAAGATAATCCTAACTTACCTATTTTTATCATGGATGGTTTTGAGGTGTCAGTACAGAAAGTGTATGATATGGATATCAACCGAATTGAGAGTATGACTATATTGAAGGATGCTGCTGCTACTGCTTTGTATGGTTCGCGTGCTGCGAATGGTGTTGTGGTGGTAACGACAGTTGCTCCTAAACCAGGGGAATTGCGGGTAATGTACAATTTTAATGCCGGTGTTGAACTGCCGGATTTGTCTGATTATAATTTGTGTGACGCTTGGGAAAAAGTTGAAGTAGAACGTTTGTCTGGTAAATATATAGCAGAAAGTGGCGATCCTGGTTCTCAATTAGAAAAAGATATTGCTTATAATGACTTGGTGAATGAGGTTCGTCGGGGGGTGGAAACAGACTGGTTAGCTCAACCTTTGCACAATGTATTTAACCATTCTCATAGCATGAATATCTCTGGTGGTGTGGAAAGTATCCGTTACAGTTTGGATTTGAACTATGCTACGCATAATGGTGCTATGATTGATTCTTATCGTGATAATATCGGTGTGGGTTTGAATTTGGATTATCGAAATAAATCTTGGTTGCAGGTGATGAATTCGATTTCTTTCAATGTGACTAAATCCCAGGATTCTCCTTATGGTAATTTTGAAACTTATGCCAAGCTGCAGCCGTATTGGGCTCCTTATTCAAATGATGGAGAATTATTGGAAACATTGAAGGATGGTAAAACAACCAACCCTCTTTATAAAGCGGAAAAATTAGGTAGTTTTTCTGGACGTTCCAGATTAAATGACCTAACAAATAATTTTAGCATTAATATCTATTTCACAGATAACTTCTCGTTTAAGGGACAGCTTTCTGTGACCAGAACGGATTCTGAAACCAAGAGTTTTACCGATCCGAAAGATCCGAGTTTCAAGAGTAGTCCGACACGTGAAAGAGGATCGTTGACAACGTCTTCGGATAAATCATTTACGTGGAATACCAATGCTATGTTTTATTTCAATAAAGGTATTGACAAACATTTTATCAATGCTACTGCCGGTTTGAACGTGCAGGAATCTCATAGTAAGACAACGGCTTTGGATTATAGAGGATTCCAATTGAGTAATTTGAATTCACCGACCTATGCTGCAGAACAGACCCGCAAGGCTACGGTTTCTTCTGATAAAAGCCGTTTGTTCGGTGTGTTGGCTTCACTGAACTATTCTTACAACAATGTTTATTTGTTGGATGCTTCTTTCCGTTTGGATGGTTCTTCAAAATTCGGTAAAGACAAACGTTTTGCTCCTTTCTGGTCGGTAGGGGCCGGTATTAACTTCCATAACTATTCATGGTTAAAGGACAATTGGTTAATCAGTTTGTTACGTATCCGTGGAACATATGGTGTTACCGGTAATGTGAATTTCCCGGCTTATGCAGCTATCTCTACGTATGAAACATCTGATAAATGGTATTATAATACTCCGTCAAATACTTTGATAGCTTTGGGTAATACAAGGTTGACTTGGGAGAAAACCCATACATTGGATGTTGGTGTGCATTTGGGATTGTTCCGTGACCGTTTTGTAATTGAAGGAAACTATTACCGTAAGGAAACCAAGAATCAGTTGGAACAATTGACTATCCGTACATCATCAGGATTCTCCAGTTATTATACGAATGCCGGTTCAATTTTGAATAAAGGTTATGAAATCAAGTTGAATGCTACTGTTTTCCAAAATGATGACTGGACGGTTGCTGTAAACGCAACTTTGGCTTCTAATAAGAACAAGATTACTAAATTGGGTCAGGAAGCGGAAAGATACAACCAGAATATTCAGGATTTCCATAACGGAAACAACCAAGGACAAGGTGGAGAATATTCGGATTTGCTTTATATTCCTTTGACACAATATTATGTAGGAGCATCGACAACAGCTATTTATGCTGTGCCTTCTTACGGTATAGATCCCTCTAGTGGTAAGGAATTGTTCCGTAAAAGAAACGGTCAGAGTACGTATGTGTGGAATGCGGCTGATGAGGTAGTTGTGGGAGATAAGAGTCCGGATGCGCAAGGCTCATTCGGTATTAATGTCGCTTGGAAAGGTTTTTATGTGAATACCACTTTCTTGTATCAATGGGGTGCTCAAGATTATAATGAAACAGTAAAAAACAAGGTGGAAGAGGCAGATATAGATGGAGGTAATGTAGACCGCCGTGTATTGACCCAACGTTGGGTGAAACCGGGTGATGTTGCTCCTTTCTTTGATTTGAAGAATAAGCAAAAGACTCAGCCTACATCCCGTTTTGTACAGGATAATAATTATCTTTCATTTAGTAGCATCTCATGTGGATATGACTTTAATCGTGATTTGATTCGTAAAATCAGATTGACTTCTTTAGGTTTGCGCTTTAATATGAATGACGTTTGCAGATGGTCGTCCATTAGACAAGAACGGGGAACAAGTTATCCGTATGCGAAAAATTATAGCTTTACATTGTCCTTAGGATTCTAACAATAAAATATTTTGAATATGAAGATATATCTACAAATCGTGCTTTTATTTTCCTTGCTGTCATTGAGTGCTTGCAAGGATTGGTTGGATTTGCAACCGGAAGGTCAGGCTACGAGTGATGAATTGTTTACTTCCGGAGATGGATATCGCTCTGTGTTGGCGGGTGTTTATGAGGCGATGGCATCAAAGAATCTGTATGGGGTAGAATTGCAATTTGGGTTGGTGGATTGTATTTCCAGGCAATATACTTGGGATTGGAAATATAACGATGAGGGTGTCAATATGTATAAAATTGCTCGGGAGTTTGATTATCAAAATACCGCTTTGCGACCGACTATTGATGCTATCTGGAAGGATGGTTTCAATGTGGTGGCTAATGCCAATAATTTGATACAAAATTTGGAAGGAGCTTCTGCTGATATTTTTGAAGGTGGCGAGATGGAGCGTAAGATGATATTGGGAGAGGCGTACGCTTGCCGGGCTTTGATGCATTTTGATTTGTTGCGTTTGTTTGCTCCGGCATTGATTCATGATGATGGAACCCAGCGTGTTCCCTATGTAGAAGATTATCCTAATATCCAGCCTAACGGTATTGCAGTGAAACCTTTTATGGAAAAGGTTATTCGGGATTTTAAGAAGGCTCGCGAACTGACGATTGACTTTGATACAACGGCTTTGGGAATGAGTTTGAGCGCATCCGGACAGGCTCGTTTCAATGGAGTATTGGAGTATGGAATGGAAAATTATCAATCTCCGGATGATGTGGATGGTTTTTATCAAGGACGAGGATTTCGTTTGAGCTATTATGCCATTACTGCTTTGTTGGCCAGAGCATATCAGTATGCAGGTATGTACGATGAGGCTTTCCAAATGGCTGATACAGTGTTGAAGTTTAAGGCTATCGGAACACAGGGCGTTTCTTATGATATGTTTTCCAAGGATGAGTTTGGAGGTGTGTCCGGCGATGATTTTGAAAATAAGGCGGATTTAAAATGTATATCCAATTTGATTTTTGCTGTGTATAATGAGGAAGCATATAATAATTATAACTTGGGGAGCTTTTTTAGAAAAAAGTCAGAGGGTATGAACCAGGGAAATTGGCTGATGCTTGATTTGGATAACCAGAAGATGTTCCAAAGCCCGGATGGACAGATTGATGAATCGCTGATGGATATTCGTTCGAAAAATTTATTGTTCAAGCCGGAAGATAACAGTATTTGGGGAAATTATAAATTTTCCGCAAAATGGTATTGCAGTGACAATACTGAAATCCGTAAAAAAAATGTACGTATTCTTCCTGTGATTCGAGCTACAGAGATGCGCTATATTATGGCAGAATATTATGCCCGAAAAAATCAGTTTGACGAAGCTTATAAAATTCTGAATGAAATCAGACAAAAACGTTCTGACTATGCTGAAGTTGGAGGTGAATGGAAAACAATGGAGGATTTGAAGGTGGCTCGGGATTTTGAGATCTTTCAAAGGGATATGATTCGCGATGCCCAGCGTGAATGGATTTCTGAAGGACAGTTATTTTATTTATATAAGCGGTTGGGGGCAAAGATTTATTTTAAATCGGATGAAGTGCGTGAATTGAACAAATCAGAGTACATGCTGCCGATACCCGATGATCAGAATATGTAATCTATTAAAATCAGAAAATATGAAAGTGTATATATTATTTGCAATAATAGGGGTGATGTTATTGGGAGCATGTTCCGAACAGGATATTGAGCCTTTTGGAGAACGTCGTGAGGTCTATTTTTATAAATATTTTATGGATGAGGCAGCTCCTGGAACAGCCAAAGCGGATTCGACAGATGTGACATTCTTTTTTGCTAAGCCAACAGACGATCATGTGATGGCTGATATCGTCATCGCTTTGGCTGGACGTCCTTTGACAAGAGATTTGCATTTTGGATTGAGAGTGGTGGACGATATGACAACGGCAAATGCGGATGAATATGTTCTGGAAGATTCTTATACTTTCCGGGCACGTCCGATACCGGAAGGAGCGTCCTTGATTTTGGATACGATACAAATCCGGATGAATCGCAGTGCTCGTTTGGATGAGTTGCAGGAAGGTGTCCGTCTGGTGGTTGAAATTGTGCCTACTGAAGAATTGCAAGTGGGACAGTACGAACGTTCAAGGGCGGTGATTCACTTGACAAGAGATGCTGTAAAACCGGAATGGTGGACTCCTGAAGTTGCTGCTGGTTTGATGGGACCTTATTCGTCCTTAAAGTATAAGACTTTTTTGGAGAATGTGCCAGGTGCTTATGATTTGGATGGCAAAATGATTAAAGAGGCTCCGGATGAGGCAATTAAATTGGTAAAATTGTTCAAGCAGTGGTTGGCAGAAAATCCGATGCAGGATGAGGATGGTAGCTGGATGTCTGTGGAAGTTTAATTTAAAATGTGAAAAGTTATGAAATCGATAAGATTATATATTCTATTATTTGGTCTGTTGACCGGGTGTTTTGAGGACGAAGGAAACTATTCGTATGAGGAGTTAAATCCTCCTTTATGGGTGGAGGCATTTAATGAAAGTGCTCCCAAGTATATCTATGGTTATGCCGGAGAAGGAGAGGTAATGAAGTTCAGGGGTAGCAAGATGTTTACTTGGGAAGCGGATTCGGCGATACGTGCGGAAGAGGTGCGTTATGAATGGAAAATTGGAGATGTGGTAATTAGTGAGGAGTTGGATTTTGATATGCCGACGGATGAGATTGTAAAGAAAATTGGTCTGACCCGTTATAGTAATGACAAGGGAGAATGGGGAACTTTTAATGTGATAGAGAAAAAGACTGGGGTTACTTTTCCTGCTCGTTTATTAGTTTATTTTTATCCTCCGTTTGCTCCGGATGATTGGTTTATTTTGTCGGAAAATAGTGGGAAGGCTAAGGTGTCTGTAATCAGCCCGCGTTCTGTTTCAGAAAACGGTAAGGTTACTACCAATTATATTTTGAAAGAGGATGCTTATAAAACCATCAACGGGCATGATGTGCCGGGACAGCCATTGGATTTAGTGATGGAAACTTCCCGTGATGTCAGTGCAAGTGGTGCTTGTGTGATACTGACAGACCAAGTTGCCTATGAGGTGAATGTACAGGACATGAAGAAGGTGAGTGAAGTAAAAGATCAGTTTTTGGATGGAACACCAGCAGATTTTAATATTTTGGCTATGAAGGAGAAAGCTCCCGGTAGTCCGGATTTTGGAGAAGGAGCTGCATCATTTATTGTGACAAAAGATGGACGTTTATTTACCCGAATGAGATCGGCTAATTATTTAGTGGGTAAGTATTTGACTGAACCATATTACATCGATGCCAAGGGATATAAGATTACAAAATTAGGTCACTCTACTTATGCCGGAATCATTCCTTGTTATGATGAAAAAAATCGTCGGATTGTAATGGCTACAACATGGAGAGAGGATGTGGGAGAGGAAGAATATAATAAAACCTCTGTATATAAAACCAGAGTGATTCCTTTGAAAGATAGCCGTAGTGTGCCGGTAGACGGCTTTCCGGAGGGTACAGAGGTGCTTCATATCAGCCAAAAAAATCACATTAGCTTCGGATTTACAGGAACGACAGTATTATTTACGGTGTATTATAATGACCCTGCTTATGGAGGAACTTTAGCGGGAGATTTTGGATTTGAAAATCGTACTGCTTCGTTTAAATATGTCGGAATGGAACGTTTTTATCTTATGCCAGTCAAATTGGATGCTTCTTCCGTGATTTTAACTAGTGGTAATGGTCGTGATTCAAGAACACAACCGATTGCAGATGCTGCAAAATACCGTGATTTTTATTCGGTCGGTGACGAATTGTATTTTATTCAACGTTCGACTGCTTGGTCGGACCAATCCAAAAGGTTTGTGAAATTTAATGCGACTTTCCCTTCTAAAATTACTTCTCTAGCCTATGCTTTTTTTGATATGGATCAATTGTGGGTGGGGTGTGAAGATGGAACGATTTTGGCTTATGATATCAAGAATATCAATTCTCCTGTGTTGTTACTTGAGAAAAATGTCGGTGGTAAAGTTGCTTCAATCAAGCAAATTGGATGGCATACAAGTAGTCATGATTGGTATTGATAATTGGGATTGAATGGGTGAAGTATTATAAAAAAGAATTTATCAATGGAAGAGACAATAGTAAAAGTAGACCACCTTTCGCATCGTTATAGTGTGCAGTGGGCTATTCGGGACATAAATTTTGAAGTTCCAAAACATGGAATATATGGATTACTCGGCTCCAACGGAGCCGGGAAGTCCACAACGATGAACATTATGTGTGGTGTGTTACGGCAGTCGGAAGGGGATGTTTATATCAAGGGAATCAGTATGAGCAAAAATCCGGTAGAGGCGAAAAGGCATATCGGTTTTTTACCACAGAATCCACCATTGCATATGGATTTGACGGTGACAGAATATTTGGAATATTGTGCCGGCTTGCGTTATATCCCGGATCGGGAAATTTCCAAAGCTGTAAAGAAAGTGCTGGAACGTTGCGGTATCAGTCATTTCAGCAAGCGTCTGCTTCGGAATCTTTCCGGAGGATACCAACAGAGAGTCGGCATAGCCCAGGCAATTATACACAATCCGGATTTCGTTGTGTTGGACGAGCCGACCAATGGACTTGATCCGAATCAGATTTTGGATGTCCGCCATTTGATAAAGGAGATTGCAGAAGAGCATACGGTGCTTGTTTCTACTCATATCCTTTCAGAGGTACAGGCCGTTTGCGACCATATCCGAATGATTGAGCAAGGACGGTTGGTGTTTGCCGGAACGGTGGAGGAGTTTGATAATTATATTGTGCCGGATTCTTTGTTTGTTTCCTTAATGGCCATGCCGGCTGTCGAAGATTTGAAGAGAGTGCCGGGTGTGTTGGATGTTGAGGAGTTGGGAGGGCCGAATTATCGGATTAAATATAAAGATTTCCAAGAGGTGACAGAACGACTCGTTGAAGCCAGTGCTGCCAGATGTTGGGGATTGACTGAGTTGAGACAGGAAAAGAGTTCTATGAACGATATTTTTGCTGAGTTGTCAAGGAAATAACGAATTATTCTATACAGATTATCATGAAGATTATTTATAAAATTGCAAAAGCGGAATTGCAGTCGCTTTTCTTTTCGCCTATTGCCTGGTTGATTTTGATTTTGTACACTTTTCAGACAGGGATAGATTTTGCCGGTCTTATCGATGGTGTGATGAAGAGTAAAGAAATGGGATATGGAGCCACAAATGCAACATCCAGATTTTTCGGTGGTTGGGATGGTGTGCTGACCATTGTGCAGGGATATCTTTATTTGTACATTCCCTTGTTGACTATGAATTTGATGAGCCGTGAATTGGGAAGCGGTTCAATTAAGTTGTTGTATTCTTCTCCGGTAACAAATGTGCAGATTATCTTGGGAAAATATCTTTCGATGGTGATTTATGCCTTTGTATTGGTGGGAATACTGTTACTCTATGTAATTATCGGTGCCTTTATTATCAAAGATTTTGATTATCCTCAGGTGTTTACCGGTCTATTGGGTATTTATCTTTTGATTTGTGCCTATGCGGCTATAGGCTTGTTGATGTCCAGCTTGACTTCTTATCAGGTTGTGGCAGCAGTTGGTACGTTGGCTGTGTTGTCGTTATTGACTTATGTGCAAGGGTGGTGGCAGGATGTCGAATTTGTGCGAGACCTGACTTATTGGTTGGCGATGCCGGGGCGTTCGCAGGAGTTTTTGTCCGGAATGATTTGCAGTGCCAATATCATTTATTTCTTTTTGGTGATAGCGTTGTTTTTGGCAATGGCGATTATTCGTTTGCAATCCAGAAGACAGAAGAGCAAATGGACGGTTACTTGGGGTAAATATTTAGGTATTTGGGCAATTGCGCTGCTAATTGGTTATGTGACTTCTCGTCCGGTTTTCAGAAGCTATTATGATGCTACTGCTATGAAACAGAATACATTGACACCTAATAGCCAGAAGATTATCGGACAGATGGATGGTAAGCTCAAGATGACAACCTATGTCAATTTGTTGGACAAGTATTTCTGGATTGGTTTGCCGGCTCGTGTAAATGAGGATCTGAAGCTTTTCGAGCAGTATGTGCGTTTTAAGCCGGATATGGAGATGGAATATGTGTATTATTATGATACTCCAAGTGTGCCGGCTTATCGTGAAGAGGGAAATCTGACAATGGAAGAGCAGGCTCAAAAGATGATGAAAATCAATGACCTGAATCCGAAATTGTTTTTGACCCCGGAGCAGATAAAGGCTAAGATTGATTTGTCTGGTGAACATAATCGGGTGGTGCGTGAATTGGAATATAATGGTAAGAAGACTTTCTTGCGTATTTTTGATGATAATATGATTTTCCCAACAGAAGCTGAGATTTCAGCGGCATTGAAGCGTTTGGTGATGGATCTTCCGAAAGTTGGCTTCTTGCAAGGGCATGGGGAGCGTGCTGTGGACAATGTTGGCGAACGCTCTTATAGTATGTTTACGCATGCAAATAATTTCCGTCATGCTTTGATTAATCAGGGTTTTGATTTTACCGAAGTAACTCTGGAAAAAGGAATTCCTAATGATATCAATATTTTGGTGGTTGCAGATATGAGGGAGGCTTTGAACGAGCAAGAACAACAGCATTTTGATGAATATATCGCTCGTGGAGGTAATTTGGTTGTGATTGGTGAACCCAAACGTCAGGAGGTGATGAATCCGCTGATTGCTTCTTTGGGAGTGCGTTTTATGCCGGGATGTCTGGTTCATCCGACTCCGGAGTATGATGCGGATTTGATATTGGCTACTCCGACAGAGGAGGCTAAAAAACTTAATTATTGGTTTAATCAGTTGCATTATTATGGATATGGAATTGCTATGCCCAATGCAGTTGGTTTGGAATATTCTAAGGATAAGGGATTTGAGGTTGTGCCTTTATTGATGTGTCCGTCAAATGGTAGTTGGAATGAATTGGAAACAGTGGATTTTGTAGATAGCAAAGCAGTGTTGAATACAGATGCCGGAGAAGTGGAGCAATCCTATCCGACTGCTTTGGCTTTGACTCGCAAGATGGGGGATAAAGAACAGAAGATTCTGATTATCGGAGATGCGGATTGTGTAAGTAACGGAGAATTGTTGAAGGCTCGTCCGGGAATCAATGCCTTTAACTATTATTTGATTGCAGGAGGTTTCTATTGGTTATCTGATGAGGAAGTCCCAATTGATATTCGCCGTCCTCAGGCTCCTGATGATGAAGTGTTCCTCAGCGAAAGCTCTGCTTCTATACTTAGTGCATTGTTTGTGTGGGTATTACCTTGCTTCCTTCTTTTGTTTGCATTGTTTATCTGGTTGAGACGGAGGGGTAGATAGTAGAATCTAAAATAGACATTATGGCTTTTATTATAGATAGACAAACGATAAACGACCTGAATATCTTTGGTAAGGTCCGCGGTAACTCGGTGTATGGGGTGTTTAACAACACCCGTACACGAGGTGGCGCACAATTGTTGGAAGAAATGTTCCATTACCCCCTCTCTGATGTGGAAAGAATCAATCATAGAAGTACTGTTATCCGTTATTTTATGGATAAGAATGTACGGTTTGATTTTCAGAATGAATGGTTTGACACATTGGAGGGATATTTGGCTAATCGTGACGAGCGTTCCAGATTGATGCCGGAAGACAATACTTTGCAGCGGAGAGTGAAGAGATGTATAGGAGGGGACATGGAATTTGAACAAGTGTTGAAAGGTGTGTTGGCCGGAATCAATCTGCTTAATACTGTCAGGAGTTTTCTTGCTCATGTTGAAGGAGATAACAATCCTTATGCTCAAGAATGTAAAGAGTTGACTCAATTGGTGGCAGCTCCTCAGTTGGCTTGGACTCCGGAGGAAAAAGGTAGAACAAAACTGTCGTATGCAAAGACTTCCAAGTATGATAGTCTTTTGCGGTATGAGGGGTATGAGTCAATATTGAAAATCCTTCGTTACCTGTATCAGATCGATGCTTATATCTCAATTGCCGAGGTGGCTAGAGAGCGTGGATTTGTATTTGCTGAAGCCTTGCCTTTGGGAGGCAATATTCTTGAAATCGAGGGTATGTTCCATCCTTTGATAGAAAAGGCTATCCCCAATTCGATACAGGCAGATGCAGAGCATAATGTAGTGTTTTTGACCGGAGCGAATATGGCGGGTAAGTCTACTTTTATGAAGACATTCGGTATTGTGGTGTATTTGGCTCACATGGGATTTCCATTGCCGGTGAAGAAAATGCGTTTCAGTGTGCAAAATGGTATGTACACAACGATTAATTTGCCCGATAATATGATGCTTGGTTACAGCCATTTTTATGCAGAAGTGCAGCGTTTGAAAAAGGTGGCAGAGCAGGTGGGGCGTATCGGTCATCTCGTGATTGTATTCGATGAGTTGTTCCGAGGTACTAATGTGAAGGATGCACATGAGGCAACACTTGCTGTAATGGAGGCATTTGCAGAGAAGAAGAATTGTATTTTTATGATATCTACGCACATTATCGAAGCCGGAGAGGACTTGAAGAAGCGGTGTGACAATATCACTTATGTGTATCTTCCGACGGTGATGAAGGATGGGCGTCCGACTTATACGTATTCTTTGAAGCCGGGAATTACCAATGACAGGCATGGTATGATGATCGTACGTAATGAACATATTATTGATATTTTGACGCAGAAATCATGAGTTTTACAGTAGATAAGCAGACCCTGGATGATTTGAATCTCTTGGGAAAATATAGAAGTAATTCTATTTATAATGTGTTTAGCCGCACTCATACGAGGGGAGGAGAGATGGTGTTGGAACAAATGTTCCGCAATCCTCTTTCTGATGCGGATACCATTAATAAAAGAAGTGCTGTGTTCGAATATTTCCAGCAGAAAAATTTGGAGTTTCCTTTTGATAGAAAACTTCTGGATGCTGTGGAATATTATCTGAGTACTCCGGCCCATTCCAAGAAGGCTGTCAGTTATTTGAATAATGGCAAACGTAAGTTGATGCAGTGCATAGCTGCAGACCAGGCTTACGAGCTGATAGGTGCCGGAGTTGTTGCCTCTATCCAGTTGTTGGATAAAGTTGAATATTTTTATGCCGGACTTGACGAAGGAAACGGTGCTTATAGTGCGACGATTTCTGAGGTGATGACTATGTTGCATAGTAAAGAGTGGGAGGGCTTGAAGAAGTTGAAGGGCGTGGAGCAATTCCCTTTCCGTCGTTTGGTGTATTATGATTATTGTTTGCGTGCGCAAGGTTATGAGAATTTGAGACGTCTGATGAATATTATATATGAATTGGACGTTTATATGACCGGTGCGGCTGTCGCTGCTCAGAGAGGTTTCTCTCGAGCTGTGGCATATCCGTCGTCAACGACTGACAATCGTATTGATTTGGTGAATGTCTTTCATCCGCAGGTGCGCAATGCTGTTGCCAATAGCATTTGTATCAGTCATAATCAAAATGTGCTTTTTTTGACCGGTGCAAATATGGCGGGTAAGTCTACTTTTATGAAGTCGTTCGGTGTGGCGGTTTATATGGCGCACATGGGTTTCCCTGTGGCAGCAGAAAAGATGGAATTTACGGTGCAGGATGGATTATATACCTCCATTAATGTATCTGATAACTTGAATATGGGTTACAGCCACTTCTATGCTGAGGTATTGCGTGTGAAGTTTGTTGCAAGCGAGGTGGCTGCCGGTAAAAATATGGTGATAATTCTGGATGAATTATTTAAAGGTACTAATGTAAAAGACGCTTATGATGCCACAGTGGCTGTCATTGAGGCTTTTTCTATTCACCAGAACTGTTCGTTTATCATATCCACACATATTTTGGAAGCCGGACAGACGTTGCATGAGAAATGTCCGCATTTTAAATTTGCATATTTGCCGACCGTCATGGAAGGAAGAATACCGCGCTATACTTATCGTCTGACTGACGGTATTACTGCAGACAGACACGGTATGCAGATTATCAATAACGAGCATATCGTTGACATCATCAGGAATGGAAGTAGAAAGATAGGATAAAAAAAAGGCTGACTTGAAAGTCAGCCTTTTTTAAACTATTTAGTGATAAGTATCTACTAAACGTGTCCCTGAGCACACATTGCATCTGCAACTTTGATGAAGCCACCGATGTTAGCACCCTTAACGTAGTCAATCTTGTCACCAGTTTTTCCGTATTTCACGCAAGTATCGTGAATGTCTTTCATAATCTGAGACAATTTCTGATCAACTTCTTCAGCTGTCCAGCTGTAACGCATAGAGTTCTGGCTCATTTCCAAACCTGATACTGCTACACCACCAGCGTTAGCTGCTTTACCAGGAGCGAAAGTAATGTGAGAGTTCAAGTAGCGAACTGCATCTGCAGTACATCCCATGTTAGAAGTTTCAACAACCATCTGACAGCCGTTAGCTACCAATTGTTTTGCATCTTCTTCGTTCAATTCATTCTGGATTGCGCACGGGAATGCGATATCACATTTAACTTCCCAAGGTTTGTGACCTTTGATGAATTTAGCACCGAATTTAGCTGCATACGGTTCTACAACGTCGTTGTTGCTAGCACGCAATTCCAACATGTATTTAACGCCTTCTTCAGTGATACCTTTTTCATCATAGATATATCCGTCCGGTCCTGAGATAGTAACCAATTTAGCTCCCAATTGAACTAATTTGCTAGCTGCACCCCAAGCAACGTTACCGAAACCTGAAATAGCTACAGTCTTACCTTTAATATCTTCACCTTTTTCTTTCAACATGTGCTGTGCGAAGTATACAGTACCGTATCCGGTTGCTTCAGGACGAACACGTGAACCACCGAATTCTCTTGGTTTACCAGTTAATACACCAACAAATTCATTGCGGATTCTCTTGTATTGTCCGAACAAATAACCGATTTCACGTCCACCAACACCTATATCTCCTGCAGGTACGTCAGTGTCAGCACCGATATATTTGCAAAGCTCAGTCATGAAGCTCTGGCAGAAACGCATAACTTCATTGTCTGATTTTCCTTTCGGGTTGAAGT